>JBEKSK010000063.1:0-12491 GCA_049517155.1 Solirubrobacteraceae bacterium | reverse complement strand
ACGCCGCGCTCGTGCTGCTCGACGGCGCGGCGCCGATGCTGGCACAGGCCCAGCGGCTGCTCGCGCCACGGCGGCTCACGACGATCGTCGCCGATCTTCGCGACGCGCTGCCCGATGGTCCCTTCGACGCCGTCGTGTCGGCGTTGGCGATCCATCACCTCGACGACGCCGACAAGCGCGACCTGGCAGCCCGCGTGCTCGGTGTGCTGCGCCCCGGGGGCGTGTTCGTGAACGCGGAGCAGGTTCGCGGCCCGACGGAGTGGCTCGAGCGCAGCCAGCGCGAGGGCTGGCTGCAAGCGTGCCGGCGCGAGGGAGCAAGCGAGGAGGAACTGGCGGGCGCGCTCGCGCGGATGACCGCCGATCGCCACACCGACACCGAGACGCAGCTGCGCTGGCTGCGCGAGCTCAGCTACGCCGACGTCGACTGCTTCTACAAGCGCTGGCAGTTCGCCGTGATCGCCGGCTGGCGCCCGCCGGCCGCCTGAGCGCCGCCGCCCGCCGCGGGCGTGGCCGCGGCTGCGGGCCGGGCCCGCACGAGCGGGGCCGCACGGGTCATTGTGCAAGCCGTTCTCAGGCTCGCACGCTGAAACGGACCGTCTTCGCCGGTGCGGTCGAGCCCCTCAGGGAGATGCTCGCCGTGTAGCTGCCGGCGGCGAGCGACTTGCCGGCCACGAGGCGGATCGAGACCCGGTTCGTGCCGCTCCTGCCGGCCGCCGTGACCGAGCCGAGCGTCGCGGACCTCGGCGGCGTGTTGGTGCGGTGGACGATCCTGACGACGATCGTGGCCGGCGCCGAGAGCTTGACGACGAGCGTCACCGGCCGTCCGGCGCGAACCGCTGCCGAGGGCGCGGTCGCGCTTTCTATGCGCGTGGTGACGGCGATGCGCAGCGGCTCAAGCGGGGCGGTCGCCGACGTCCAGGACGGGTCGGAGTTGTCCGCCCCCGGATTCTTGGTCAGGTCGGTCGCGCTGGCGGGGAACGTGCAGCCGCCTGCCGTGCTGCAGTTGGCCGCCACGGAGTAGATGTCGCCCGTCGTCTTGGCGCCGACGACTTGATGGGCGTCGAACACGATCCTCGAACCGGCGAAGCGAGCTTGGCCGAAGGTCCAGCCGGCCGGCTGGGCGAGGACCTCGGTGACCGCCTTGAAGCCGGGCGTGCCCGCCACCGGCGTGGTGTAGATGCCGTTGTTGGGTGCGTAGGGATCGACCAGCAGCAGCGTGGCGCCGTCGGAGGAGAGGTCGAGCGAGGTCGGCCCGTGGCCACCGGCGCTGACGAACTCGTTGTCGTAAATCACGACGGGCGCGGCGAGGTCGGTCTCGGAGCCGAAGTGGACCGCGTACTGGCACGAGCTCTGCTCGACGTTCTGGGCGTTCGGGTAGGTGAAGTTGCAGCCCTGAGACTCGGCCCATGCCGCCATCGCGGCGTCGGCCGGATCCGGCGCGGGGTCGAATCCGGCCGCAGGCTCGGTCTCGGCGTTGGTGTTCGACCACTGCGTGACGGTGGCGTTCTGGCGAAGCGGGCGCTCCACGACCGCGCTCGCGGGCGTGCCCGCAGCGCCCGGGAGGATGCCGGTGTAGAGGGAGGAGTCAAACAGCTCCTGCCCGTCGGCGGTGATCCGCGGCTGGGACTCGTAGTACGCGGCGCCGGTCCGCATGCAGCCGGCAGGCTGGGATCGGCGTAGGCCCTTGTCAGCCCCAGGAACAGCACCGCGCTGCCGGCGTTCTGGAGGACGTCGGGCTCTGTAACGGTCCCCGATGGGATAAGGCGGGCGAGCGGCGGTGACGCGGCCGAGATCAGCTCGTGCGGGTTCGTGCCGTCGTCGTTCATCGCCCAGATGCCGTTGCTCGCGCTCCAGACGATCTGGCCGCCCGGCGCCGTGGCAGCCGCCGCCGCCCCGGGCGCAAGCAGCGCTGCGAGCCCGCAGATCAGCGCGAGCGCAGGCGAACGTCGCTGCCGCAGCGCCCTCCCACGCCGTGCCGGCATCATCTTTCGAGCTTAGCGGGCGGTTGCCCGCGGGGCGCCGTCGCCGCGCCGGTGCGCAGGCGGCCGCGCGAGCGCGTTCGCCACCTACGCCTGAGCAGCGCGGCCGCGCCTCAAGCGGCACCGGCATTGCACCGATAGCCGTGGTGATGAGATCCGCGGATCGGCGCAAGTCGACCGCACGCGAGAACCCACGACGCGCGATCGAACGAGAGACCGCCCGCCTCTTCGCGAAGTATGCGGTCATCAGCCTCGTCCCGGTGCTCGCACTCGGGGCGGCTCTGGCCGCGACCAGTCCCGGGCGCCTCTATCTCGGCCTGGCGATTGGCCTGACGCTTCTGTATTTGGTCCTGCTCGCCCTGATCCTCTCGGTCAGCCTGGGCATGCGTCGTCAGCTGCAGCTGAACGCCCACCAGGCGGAGCGGCTGCGCGCCGCGGTGGTTCAGTACCGGATGCTGTTCGAGCACAACCCCCAGCCGATGCTCGCCTACGCGCGCGATTCGCTGCAGATCGTCGCGGTCAGCAACTCGATGGTCGCGCATTACGGCTACTCGCGCCAGGAGCTGCTCGAGATGACGATTCGCGAGCTCTCGCCGCCCCAGGAGCGCGACGAATTCGATTGCTACATCGCATCGGTGAACAAGGGCCCGCCACGCGGTCTCGTGACCGGTGCTTGGCATCACAGCTTCAAGGACGGCACGATCATCGACGTCGAGGTGACCAGCGACGACCTCGTACTGGACGGGCGCGCCTGCCGCACGGTGCTCAGTCAGGACGTCACGCAGCGCAATCAGGCGATCGCGCAGCTCGCCGTCGCGCGCGACGAGGCAGTCGCGGCGTCGAAGGTCAAATCAGCGTTCCTGGCCAACGTCAGCCACGAGATCCGCACACCGATGAACGGCGTGATCGGCATGAACGACCTGCTGCTCGAAACCCCGCTCGACGAGGAGCAGCGCTCCTACGCCGAGCAGGTCGCCCGCTCCGGCGATCAGATGATGGCGATCATCAACGACCTGCTCGACCTCGCGAAGATCGAAGCCGGCCAGCTCGAGCTGGACATCGCCGAGTTCGACCTGCGCGACATGGTTGAGAAGGCAAGCGCCGCCGCCAGCTTCGAGGCTCGCGCCAAGGGCCTCGCGCTCGACGTGCGCTTCGCCGGGGCGGTGCCGTCGCGGGTCTGCGGAGACAGCAGGCGCCTGCACCAGATCCTGCTGAACCTGATCGCAAACGCGATCAAGTTCACCGAGCATGGCTCGGTCGTGGTCGCGGTCACGAGCCGCCCGGGCGACCGCGACGATGTCCTGGTCCGCGTCGAGGTGCGCGATACGGGGATCGGGATCGAGCCACGCGCAGTCGAGCGGATGTTCGAGCCCTTTACTCAGGCTGATGCTTCGACCACGCGCAACTACGGCGGCACGGGCCTCGGTCTCGCCATCTCGCGCGAACTCGTACAGCGCATGGGCGGCGCGATCGGCGCCGAAAGCGACATCGGCCGGGGCAGCACCTTCTGGTTCGAGCTGCCGCTAACAGTGGCCTCGCCGCGCAGCGGCGAGTGCCGTTCCCCGGCCGAGCTCGCAATCCAGGCGCACTGACGCACGCCCGGTTTCCCCGCCCGGCGGGCATTCCCGGCGGCCGCCGCCGGTCCCCCACGCCGGATTCGATTCACGGCAACATACGCAATCCTGAGAAAAAGCTGTGAATCCGACCGACGCGTCGGCTACCTTTGCTCGATGGAGGCGTCTCCGGGCCAGATTGCACCCGGCCCAAGCCGGAATGTCCGCTCCGACCCCGTCTACGTCGTCAAGGCCCGCCTGCTCCGAACGCTCGGGCATCCTGTTCGAATCCGCATCCTCGAGCTGCTGCTCGAGCGCGAACTGGGCGTCGGCGAGCTGCAGGGCGAGCTCGAGCTCGACTCGAGCGGCACCTCGCAGCATCTGTCCGCGTTGCGCCAGGTCGGCTTGGTCGACAGCCGCCGGGCGGGCACCAGCGTCTTCTACCGCATCAAGGAGCCCCGCGTGGCCGAGCTGCTGGCGGTCGCGAAGCTGATTCTCACCGCCACGCTGAGCGATTCGCGCGCGCTGCTCAGCGATCTCACCGCCGAGACGCACGCGGCCCAGTCGTAGGCGGACCGCTGCGGCGGCGCGTCCTGCGGCCGCCGCGCCG
Source organism: Solirubrobacteraceae bacterium (assembly GCA_049517155.1). Taxonomy (GTDB): domain Bacteria; phylum Actinomycetota; class Thermoleophilia; order Solirubrobacterales; family Solirubrobacteraceae; genus Palsa-513. Next base: position 8,349 of record JBEKSK010000063.1, on the reverse strand, counting down.
CCGGCACGCACGCCCAAACAGCAGGCCGCAGCAGATGCCGCTGGCCGCTGCCGAGGTCACGCGCGGCGGGCCTGTCAGAGTTCGCCGCGGCAGCGAACTCCTCGGCCGTTGAGCGATTCAAACCGATACCACGCCGGACGCGACGCCGCGGATCGCTCCGGCGTGGGCGCCCGCGGTGCTGCGCCGACGCCCGAGGCGAGTAAACGGGGCAGTCCGCCGGAGCGTCACCGGCGCGCCGGCAAGCACGCCGACAGCGGCCACGAGCTGAGTGTCGCCGGCGGTCTGGCGGCACTGAGCCTGGACGCCCTCTCGAGCGTCGCCTACGGCCCCGAGGCGATGGTGGCGGTGCTGGTGGCCGCCGGATCGGGGGCGCTGCGCTTCACCGTCCCGCTGACCCTGGTGATCACCGGGATGCTGGTGCTGCTCGTGATCTCCTACACGCAGGTGATCGCGGCTCACCCGGAGGGCGGGGGCGCCTACGCCGTGGCAAAGCTCAACCTCGGCCGGGTCCCGGCCCTGCTTGCCGCCGCTTCGCTGGTCGTCGACTATGTGCTGACGGTCGCTGTCAGTCTCGCGGCGGGGGCGGCGAGCCTCGGCAGCGTGTTCCCCGGCCTCGCACACCATCTGCTGCTCGTGAGCCTTGTCGGGCTCGCCCTGCTGACCGCCGTGAACATGTTCGGCATCGCGGAGTCGGCGAAGCTCCTGATGGTGCCGACGGCGGTGTTCATCGTGAGCATCTTCGCGCTGATCGTCATCGCGCCGTTCCACGCCCACCCCGTGGCGACGATCGGAACGAGCCTCGGGCCGATCCGCCCCACGACCGCGCTCGGAATCGTGCTGATCCTGAAGGCCTTCGCGTCCGGCTGCTCGGCGGTCACCGGCGTCGAGGCGATCGCCAACGGCGTCCCCGCGTTCCGCCAACCGCGCGTGCGCAGCGCCCAGCGCACGGAGATCTCGCTCGGCGTGATGCTGGGCGTGATGCTGATCGGTCTGGCGTTGCTGATCCGCGCGCATCACGTGGTCCCGCGTGGCGGCGTCACGATCCTCGCCCAGGTGACCGCGGGCGCGTTCGGAACCGGCTGGCCGTTCTACGTCTCGAACCTCGCCGTCACGCTGGTGCTCGCACTGGCCGCGAACACGAGCTTCGGCGGCCTGCCGGTGCTGATGAGCCTGCTCGCGAAGGACCATCGGCTGCCGCACCTCTTCTACCTGCGCGCCGAGCGCCCGGTCTACCGGCACGGGATCATCGCGCTGGCGCTCGCCGCCACGGCGCTGTTGATCGCCGTGAGCGCGCAGACGAGCCGGCTGATCCCGCTGTTCACGATCGGCGTCTTCATGGGCTTCACGATCAGCCAGGTGGGACTCGTTCGCCACTGGCGCTCGCTGCGGCCGCCACGCTGGCAGCTGCGCGCGGCCGTCAACGGCGCCGGCGCAGTGATGACCGCGATCGCCGTCGTCGTCTTCCTTTCGACCAAGTTCCTGGCCGGAGCGTGGGTTGTGACGATCGCCATCCCGCTGCTGATGGCGCTCTTCTGGCACACGGAGAGCTATTACAGCGAGGTCGCGGCCGACCTCGAACTGGGCCGCACCCCGGGCCCGCCGCGCCGGCGGGGCAGCATCGTCGTCGTCCCCACCTCGACCGTGAACCTGCTGACCCAGCAGGCGCTCAGCGCGGCCCTGTCGCTCGGCGAGAAGGTCGTGGCGGTGGCGGTGGCGGGGGACGAGCAGGAGAGCGCGCTGATCAAGCGCACCTGGGTGCACTGGAACTGCGCCGTCCCGCTGGAGGTCCTGATCGACCCTCACCGTTCACTCGTCCGTAGCGTCCTTCGCTACGTCGAGTCGATCCAGACAGATGAGACGATCATGGTGCTGATCCCCCAGATCATCCCGAACAAGCGCCGCCACGAGATCCTGCACAACCAGCGGGCGCGGCTGCTCGAGTCGGTGCTCAAGGCGCGCACCGACGGCGTCGTGGTCGCGACGCTCCCGTTCCACATTCACGATTGAGTCGCGCCGGCGGGCGAGGCGACCTGTCAGGCGGCGGCGAGCGCCTCGAAGTTCTCGTACAAACGCGGCTCCCCGAAGCGCGCGCGCTGGCGCAGCGCCGCCGGCCCGACGCGCGCCCACAGCCCCTCGACCCACAGCCAGTCGTGGATCAGCTCTTCGTTGAGCAGGCCGTGCTTTGTGAGCGTGCCGATCGACTCGCCGTACATCAGCATCGTCCTCACCGCGTCGTCATTCATCGCGTCGGCACTATCGGGGTCGAAGTCGTCGGCGAATACCCGCGGCATCGCCTCCTGAACCCCGAGCAGCGTGCCCCATTGAGCTATTTGAACCATCAGCTGCGCATCCTGAACAGTCGGCGGAGTCATCTGATCTCCCTCTTGGGTCGCGTTGGGGGCGGTCGTGTCCCGGCGAGCAGATCGACGATACCTCGACGCGCGCAATCGGGCAATCGCGAGCGCCCGGGCGCGCTACAGTCACCGCGATCACGACCCCCGACGAAAGGGACGCAAGCCGTGCCGAGCTCCTACGTTGACTCCACCGCCTTCGGCGCCGACGCCGCAGTCGAGCGTGACTTCCTGCGGCAGGTGTTCGCCTGGATGTTCCTCGCCCTGGCGCTCACGACCGGTATCGCGATCTGGTTTCACCAGAGCAACGCGGCACTGAATTATTTCGCCAGCCACACCACGATCTTCTACATCGCGCTGTTCGGCCAGCTCGCGATGGTGTTCGTGCTGAGCGGCGTGCTGCGCTCGCAGCGGATCTCGGTCAGCGTGGCGGCGCTGCTCTTCTTCCTCTACGCGGGCCTCACCGGCGTCGTCTTCTCGGTCCTGCTCGACGTCTACACCACCGACTCGGTCGTCGGCGCGTTCGCCGGCGCCGCCGGCGTGTTCGCCGGCATGGCGATCGTCGGCTACACCACGCAGATCGATCTCAGCCGCTTTCGCGGGATCCTGTTCGGCGCGCTGATCGGGCTGATCGTCGCTTCCGTCGCCTTCATCTTCACCGGCGGCGGCATCTTCAACCTGATCATCGGCTTCGCCGGCGTGCTGATCTTCTCAGGCCTCACGGCCTACGACATCCAGCGCCTCAAAGCGATGCGCACGCAGGGCTTCGCCAACGCCGAAACGGCCGAGAAGCTCGCCATCTTCGGCGCCCTGCGGCTGTACCTCGACTTCATCAACCTGTTCATCTCGCTGCTGCGGATCTTCGGCGGGGGCCGCCGCTGAGGCTGGATTTTCAGGGCGCCGGCAGGGCCGGCGATCGTCGGCGGTCGTCGGCGATCCGATCGCGTGATCTCCTCGCGCCGCCGCCGTGCGGCGGCGGATACCTGACGCCCCGGCCTCGGCGCCAGAGCGGATCCACGGCGCGGCTTCGCTTCGCCGAACGCAGGCTTGGCGGTCGCGCCAGGGCCGCCTCGCCGCGCCCGAGCCGCGACGCGCCACGCGCCTGACACCGCGCAATTTCCCGCGCGGAGACCGCGAAGCTCGACAAAGTTATGCAAACCGCCGTTCCTGCCGATAGGTTCAGCTTGGGGGCACAGCGCTGGATTCCCTGGGCCAGCGGTTCGCAGCGCGCCGAAGGGCGTGGCGGCCGGTCTCGTCGCTGGTCGCCCGATTCGGTCGCGACCCGCATGCTGCTGCCCGCCGTCGCCCTCGCGGTCCTGCTGCTCGTGGTGTTCCTGGCGCAGCGCGGCGCGACCTCCACGCTGAGTGACAACGTCCTGGCGCAGGCCCGGGCCGAGCAGGAGGTTTCGCTCGCCTACCAGACCGAAGCTCTGGTTCTCGACGTGGAGACCGCCCTGCGCGGTTTCCTCTTGACCGACGACAACGTGTTCCTGCAACCGTGGCAGACGGCGATCACCGCGTTTCCGTCACGCAGCTCGACCCTGGTGGGTCTCGAGGCCCACAGCGGAAAGGTCGATCTGGGTCTGGCGCGGAGGATCGCGAGCGGCGGTGAGTCCTACATCGACATCTACGCCGCCCCCCGGCTGCTGGCTTTCGAGGCCAATCGCCGCACCGGCTTGACCCTCGCTGCGAATCTCGAGGGCAAGCGGCTCGTCGACTCGCTGCGACGCGATTTCGCCCAGCTGATCACCCGCGACCAGCGACCGTCGGTTCCGGCCGAGCAGCGCGCACAGGCGGCCGCAGGCTGGGCGTCCGATTATCAGCTGGCGGGGCTGGTCGGCGCACTGATCCTGCTCGCGGGTTCGGCGGTCTATCTGCGTCGTGCGGTACTGCGGCCGATCCGCCGCGTCGCGACGATCGCCGACAGCATGGCCGCGGGTGATCTCTCGGTCCGCGTGCGGTCCGCTTCAGCGACGGAGCTGGCTCGCCTGGCGCAGTCGTTCAACGCCATGGCCGAGGAGTTGGAGGAAGGTCAGGGACGCCTGAAGGAGCAGGCTGCCGAGCTGCGACGCTCCGAGCTGTTCCTCGACTCGGTGCTCGAGCATGTTCCCAGCCTGCTGTCGGTGAAGGATGCCCGCGACCTTCGCTTCGTCCGTTTCAACCGCGCCGGCGAAGAGCTGGCCGGCTACTCCCGGCACGAACTGATCGGCAAGGACGCCTACGACATAGTCCCCAAAGCCGAGGCTGACGTCTTCACAGCCCAGGATCGGGCCGCACTGGCCGCCGGCGTGCCGCTGGACATCGAAGAGGAGCCGTTGCGAACCCGTGCGCACGGGCTCCGCTACGTCCACACGACAAAGATTCCGGTGCTCGACGATCTCGGCGTACCCCAGTACCTGCTGGTGATCTCAGACGACATCACCGAACAACGCCATGCCGACCGGCTGCTGCGCGGCGCCAAGGAGGAGGCGGAGCGGGCCAACGCGGCCAAGAGCGACTTCCTCTCGCGGATGAGCCACGAGCTGCGCACCCCGCTGAACTCGATTCTCGGCTTTGCCAGGCTGCTCGAGATGGACGGGCTCTCCGAGCAGCAGCGTGAGCCGGTCCACTACATCCTCGAATCGGGGCGCCACCTGCTGCAGTTGATCAACGAGGTGCTCAACACGCGCGCCCAGGCCGGAGAAGTCACGCTCTTCCCCGAACCCGTCGCCGCGCACGCGCTGCTGCGTGACGTCGCCGCGATCATGGCTCCGATCGCCGCCGAGCGAGACATCCGTATCGAGGTCGCCTGCGGCGAATCTGACTGGCAGGTCCGTGCCGCGCCCCAGCGGCTCAAGCAGGTTCTGCTCAACCTGGTTTCGAACGCGATCAAGTACAACCGCGAAGGCGGGGAGGTGAGGATCGAGTGCGAGCGAGCCGACGGGAAGGCGAGGATCGCCGTGAGCGATACGGGCCGTGGCATTGCCGCCCGCGAGCTGTCGAACATCTTCGCGCCGTTCGAACGACTCGAGGTGGGGGGTGAGGCCATCGAGGGAGCGGGACTGGGGCTCGCCATCTCCAGGCAGCTGATGGACGCGATGGGCGGAACGCTCACCGTCCGAAGCGTTCCCGGCGTCGGCTCGACGTTCACCGCCGAGCTGGCGATCCTGTCGGAGGGCACCAGGCTCCCGGCGGGCGAGGGCGCCGGCGGCAGCGACCCGGACGCTCGCAGCGGGGACGCGCAGCCGCACCGGCTGCTCTACATCGAGGACGACGTCGCCAACTGCAAGCTGGTAGAGCGGGCGCTCGAGCGCCGGCCGGAGATCAAGTTCGAAGCGACCCTGCAGGGGCGGCTCGGCCTCGATCTGGCCCGCCACGACCCGCCGGAGGTCATCATGCTCGACCTGGAACTGCCCGATCTGGACGGCGAGCAGGTGCTCGTTGCGCTCAAGCACGACGCACGCACCGAGCGGATCCCCGTGATCGTTCTGACCGCGGACGGCGATCCCGTACTGGCGGCGCGACTGCTCGGCCTCGGCGCCTTCGCCTTCCTGACGAAGCCACTGGACGTTGGCGGTCTCCTCGCCGCCCTCGATGAGGTCCTGCTCGCCGGATCCGCGGTGCTGGGGTGAATCGGGAGCTCGACGGCGCCCAGCCGACCGGCGACGCCATCGCCGAGTTGCGGATCCTCGTCGTGGACGACGAGCCGGCCAACACGATCCTGCTACAGGGAATGCTGCGGCGCTGGGGGTTCACGAACGTCGTCGCGATCACGGACCCGACGCGGGTCGTCGACGCTTTCACGCAGGCCGTCCCCGACCTGCTGCTGCTCGACATCGGCATGCCGGGACTCAGCGGCTTTGACGTGATGGGGCTCCTTGCGGACTGGCTGGGCTCCGACACCCCGGTCCCGGTCGTTGTTTTGACCGCCGACGTGACCGATGCGACAAAGCACAGGGCCCTCGAGTGTGGGGCGCGCGACTTCCTCACGAAGCCGTTCGATCCCGAAGAGGTCAGGCTGCGGGTCTCGAATCTGCTGGAGTTGAGGCTGCTTCAGCTCAAGATCAAGCGTCACAACGACGACCTGGAGGAGCGTGTGGAGCGGCGCACCCATCAGCTCGAGCTGTCTCGCCTGGAGCTCGTTCACCGCCTCGCCGCAGCCGCCGAGTACCGCGATGACGACACACACCGGCACGCGCACCGGATCGGGCGCACAGCGGGACTGCTGGCCGCCGGACTCGGCCTCGCGAGCGGCGCGGCCGAGCGCATCCGCCTCGCGGCGCCCCTGCACGACATCGGCAAGATCGCGATTCCCGACACGATCCTGCTCAAGCCGGGCAAGCTCACCCTGGACGAGTTCGCCACGATGCGCTCGCATACCGTCGTCGGCGCTCGCATCCTCGCGGGCAGTAGCTCGCACCTGCTGCGAACCGCCTCCGAGATCGCCTTGACGCACCACGAACGTTGGGATGGCGGCGGCTACCCCGGCGGGCTCGTTGGAGCCGCGACTCCTCTGGCAGGCCGCGTGGTGGCGGTCGCCGACGTGTTCGACGCGCTGGCTCATCGCCGCCCCTACAAGCAGCCGTGGCCGGTCGATGACGCCGTCGCCGAGATCCTCAGCCAGGCGGGACGCCATTTCGACCCCGACGTCGTCGCGGCGTTCGCCGGTCTCGACCATCACGCCCTCGTGGAGGGCGAGCAGACCGAGTCGGCGCCGATGCTGGCGGCACACCGCGGGACGGGCCTGCAAACGGCCGTATGAAGCACGACTAGCGTCTGCCTAGCGTCAGCCTCCGATGCGTGCGAGCTCGATTGACACGACGAGAAACCAGGGAATCGACGCGAGGTAGTAGAGCCGCTCGACGAGCCCGAAGATGCGCGCGAGCCGCGGGGCCCTGATCGCGACCCCCGTGGCGATCGCCGTCGCGGTGATCACCCAGGGGAGCCAGCCGTCGACGAGCTCCTTGACGGCGTGCCAGGCGCGCTCGTGTCCCAGCGTGCCCCCGAGGTCCGAGGCTGCCACGGCGATCGAGGCGAAGATCGCCACCGCCAGCACCATGTGGACTGTTCCCCGCACGGTCTGAAATCGGCTGCCGGACTGGTCGGTGGGAAACAGCGGGAGCAGGAACCGCGCCCCGGCGGACAGCAGCAGCATCGCGACGGCGAGCGTTGGTTTTGACGGGTGCGAGCGGGCCAGCGCGATCGCGAGCGCGAGACCGGACACCGCGCCGGAGGCCGCAAACAGCCAGAACCAAGCGCGGTAGCGACCGATCGCATAGTCGCTGACGGCATCGTGGATCGGGTCGTAACCGGTCGGAAGAAGATGCAGCACGACCAGCGCCGCGGTCCCGACGGCCATCGCCGCCGCCGCGACGATGCTCAGCGTCTCAACCACGTGCCCTCCGCGTCGCCCGCCCGCGCCTCACGCCGTCCTCGCGCCGCAGGTCGGGCAGTGGTAGGGCCCAAACTGGGCGGCGACGCGCCGCCCGAGGTAGGCGAGGATCGGCCAGGAGGCGGTCGGGATGCTCTTCTCGGCCTGAACCTCCCCGTGGACCGGGCATTGGCCGGCTCGGGTGCGAGTGGTGGTGTGCGTGTCGGACATGCGACTCCTTGGCTTCGTTGACGGTTGTTGGCGGGGTGGGTGGAACCGGCTCGCGCGTGGCGCGGCAACCGCTCGCTCCGCCCCGAATCGCCGCAGCCGAACGTCAGCCTGCCGCCCGGCGTGACCCGCTCTGCGGGCGACGCTCGAATCGGTGATCGCTGCTGCGTCGGGCGGGGTGACCTCCGGAGTTCGTAAATGCTCGGAAGTCAGGTCGTGCTGCCGGCGCGCTGTGGCCGACCTCACGGTGGATGCCCTCGCGGCTCACGCTATCAGACGAGCACCCGGCCGGCGGCTCGAGCGGCGCCGCCCCCGCGGTCGAGGACAACCGGCGGCTCGCGGACCCGTCTGCCGGCTGCTCGCGGACCCGTCTGGCAGTGTCCTTCCGCCATCACGAGGGACAGGCGGTCAGGGCATGAC
>JBEKSK010000062.1:0-10899 GCA_049517155.1 Solirubrobacteraceae bacterium | reverse complement strand
GATTGCCACGACTGCGCCGACGAGTTGCGCCACGACGAATCCGGGCACCGATGGCGGTGCGATGCCGGCGAAGGTGTCAGAGAAGATTCGCCCGACGCTGATCGCCGGGTTCGCGAAACTTGTTGAGCTGGTGAAGAAGTACGCGGCGCCGATGTAGGCGCCGACCGCGGCAGGGGCGGCGGCGCCTCTTTTTGTGCGCGCGAGGGCGAAGATCACGAGGATCAGGCCAAGCGTCGCAATCACCTCCGCGAATAGATGCGCCTGTGACGCCCGGTGCTTGGTCGAGATCGTCACGGCAGTCTGCGCGAACATCGCGTTTGCGGTGATCGCCCCCGCAACGCAGCCACCAACCTGAGCCGTGGTGTACGCGAATGCGTCGCGCCAGCGCAGCCCGCCGAAGCTCGCGTCGACCAGCGAGACGACCGGGTTGAAGTGCCCGCCCGAGACCGGTCCGAACATCAGGATGATGGTGAACAGGCCGGCGGCCGTAGCCGCCGCGTTCTCGAACAGGGCTTGGCCTGCGTTCCCTGGCGAGAGGTGTTGTGCGGCGATGCCCGATCCGATCACGACCGCGGCGAGGAACGCGGAGCCGAGGAACTCCGCAAGGAGTCTGCGACCAAGCGGCTGGTTCATTGCGCCTCCCGCGCGCGGCGGACCCGGCGGTTGCCGCAGCGGGGAGCACCCCGAACCGTGGCGCGAACGAACGCGACGCACCTCATCCCGGCCTTCCTCTCATTGTCGGCGGAGCCCGTCGGCGATGAGGGCTTTCACGCGGGCCTCGATCGTGTCGCGAATCGCGCGGACCTCCTCGATTGGCCGGCCAGCCGGGTCCGGGAGAGCCCAGTCCACGACGGTCGTGGGCACGTACGGGCATGCGTCACCGCAGCCCATCGTCACCGCCAGATCAGCGCGCTGCTGCATCTCGACCGTCAGCCGCTTCGGTTTGCGCGCGCCGATGTCGATCCCGACCTCGAGCATCGCCTCAACGACGTCCCGCCACACCTGTGCCGCCGGGTCAGTGCCCGCCGAGTCCGCGGTCGCATCGGCGGGCGCGTGGCGCTCGAAGAACGCCTGCGCCATCTGCGAGCGGCCGGCGTTGTGATTGCAGACGAACAGGACGTAGGTCATCGCGCACTCTCGCAGCCGAGTGGTGGTGGCAGGCGCGTCATGCCGGGCAGAGTATTACATTGACAAGTGTCAGTCCAATCGATATACCTAGATTGATGAGCGTCGATTTGCTGCTCTCGCCGAAGACGAAGCGCCCAGCCGGTGAGCCGTGCTGCGAACCGGTCGTCTACCCCGACGTCGAACGCGACCACGCGGGGCGCATCGCGCAGATCGCGAAGGCGCTCGGCGACCCTGTGCGACTGCAGCTAGTCGATGTACTGCGCAAGCACGCCGGCAAGGTCTGCGTCTGCGAACTGGTGCCGCTGTTTGACCTTCAGCAGCCCACCGTCTCGCATCACCTCAAGGTACTTCGAGACGCCGGCATCGTCGGCTCCGAGCGCCAGGGTCTCTGGGCCTACTACTACGTGGTGCCCGACGCACTGCAGGAGCTCTCCGCATGGCTGACCTGAACAGGAGCTGGCCGCATGCCTGAACTGAAAGAAGTGCGCGAGAGCGTGCGCGAGCGCTATGCCGCACTCGCCAAGCACGCAACAGGAGCGCAAGCCGACGGCTGTTGCGTCGCGGAAGCCAGGCTCGCCAGCCCGGCGGACGCAACCGGCGTGTTCGGCTCCGCCCTCTACTCCGACGCGACGCTCGAAGGCGTCCCCGCCGGCGCCCTGCAGGCATCGCTCGGGTGCGGGGTACCGACCGCAGTCGCCGATCTCCAGGCGGGCGAGACGGTGCTCGACCTCGGCTCCGGTGCCGGCGCGGACGTGCTGATCTCCGCCGCGCGTGTCGGGGCAGGCGGCAAAGCGATCGGCCTCGACATGACCGACGAGATGCTCGTGCTCGCGCGCGCCAACGCAACCGAGGCCGACGTCGAGAACGTCGAGTTCATCAAGGGCTACCTCGAGCTGATCCCGCTCCCGGACGCGAGCGTCGACGTCGTCATCTCCAACTGCGTGATCAACCTCACCGCCGACAAACCCTCCGTCATCCGGGAGGCTGCGCGTGTCCTGCGCCCAGGCGGGCGGCTGGCGATCTCAGACGTGATCGCAGATCCCGACCTCGACGACACGACCAAAGCAGACGTAGGCGCATGGACCGGCTGCATCGCCGGAGCGCTCACCGCACCTGCATTCCGGGACGCGCTCAGCGCGGCGGGCTTCGAGGACATCGAGATCCGCGCGACGCACCCGGTTCACGAGCACGCGACTGCGGCGATCGTCCGCGCGCGCAAGCCGGCGGCAGCTGCGTGCTGCTCGCCGACGACTCTTGCGCACTGCTGCGAGCCGGCCGCCAAGGAGGAGTGCTGCGGCGCCGCCACGAGCGCGCCGCCGCCAAGCTGCGGCTGCCAGACCTGACGCGACTCAGGAGTAGCCGGGCTTCAACCGCCGTAGATGCGCTCCCGGTAGTCGGTGAGCATCCGCTGCGCGCTGAACTGCGGCGCGAGCGTCCGCAGCGATGCGCGCACCATCTCCAGCCAGCCGTGCGGCGGCCGCTCCGCACCGCGGTCGTAGAACAGCGGCACGACCTGCTCGCGTAGCAGGCGTTGCAATTCCGCCCCATCCCGCGCGTCCTGAGCTTCCGTGTCGGTATCGACATCGCCGGACAGTGACCAGCCGTTGCCGTCCGTGTAGGCCTCGGCCCACCAGCCGTCGAGCACGCTGAGTTGCAGGCCGCCGTTGATCGCCGACTTCATGCCGCTGGTCCCGCTCGCTTCGAGCGGCGGGCGCGGCAGGTTCACCCAGACGTCGCAGCCCTGCACGAGCAGGGCAGCGCTGGCGAGGTCATAGTCGTCGAGGAAGACGACGCGCGCGGCCACCTCGGGCAGCGCCTTGAGCTCGAACAGCTCAGCCAGCATGCGCTTGGCTTCGTCGTCGCGCGGGTGCGCCTTGCCGGCGAGCACGATCTGGATCGGATGTCCGCCGCGCAGTAGATCGCGCGCCGCCTCGCGGTCGGCGACCAGCAGCCGCAGGCGCTTGTAGGTCGCAAGCCGGCGCGCGAACCCAACCGTGAGCACGTCCGGGTCGAATGCGTCCGCGGCCGCGCGCGCATAGTCCAGCGTGTCACCGCGCCCAAGCCGCTCAGCGACACTGCGGTCACGAACCGCCTCGACGAGCCTCGCGCGCTGCGCGTTGCGTGCCGCCCAAAGCTCCGCGTCGGGGATCCGCGCAACGGCGTCCCAGACGGCCGCCTGACCGGCCTGCGCCAGCCAGCCCTCGGGCAGGTGGCGGTCGAGTAGCTCGTGCATCTGCACGCCCAGCCAACTGGGCACGTGGACGCCGTTGGTGACGTGGCCAATCGGAACCTGCTCGAGGGTCAGCTCTGGCCACAGGTCATGCCACATCTCTCGCGCGACGAGACCGTGGCGGCGGCTCACCGCGTTGGCCCGCGACGATGTTCTCAACGCGAACTGACTGATCCCGAACGACTCGGCGCTCTCCTGCGGGTGCGTGCGTCCAAGCCGCGCCAGCGCGTCGATGCCGATACCGGCCTCCTCCGCGAAACCGCCTGCGGCCGCGGCGATCTGCTCGATTGGATAGGAGTCGTTGCCTGCCTCGACCGGAGTGTGCGTCGTGAACGCGAGCCGCGGGCGCACCGCCTCGAGAGCCTCCTCGAGATTCGCGCCGCCCGCGAGCTGCCCCCGGGCGAGCTCGAGCGCGGCGAACGCGGCGTGACCCTCGTTGAGGTGAAGCCGGCTGACCTCGATGCCCATCGCCACCAGGGCTCGCACTCCGCCGACGCCGAGCAGGAGGTATTGCGCCAGGCGCAGCTCCGGGGCCCCGACATACAGCCGTGAGGTGATCCAGCGCGCGGCGCGCGTGTTCTCGGGCCTGTCGGTGTCGAGCAGGTACAGCGGGACGCGGCCGACGTTGACGCGCCAGATCTGCGCGCTCACGCGCTCGCCGGCGATCGGCACGGCCACGGTCAGCGGCGCACCGTCGGCGCCGGTGACAAGCGCGGCCGGGAGACGGTCGGGATCGGTTTGCACCCAGTACTCGTGCTGGAGACCGTGGGCATCGACACGTTGGCGGAAGTACCCCTGGCGGTAGAGCAGGCCGACTCCGACGAGCTCCAGGGCGTCGTCGGACGCCTGCTTGAGGAAGTCGCCGGCGAGCGCGCCGAGACCGCCTGAGTAGATCGGCAGCGAGGCGTGCACGCCGAACTCGGCGCAGAAGAAGGCCCGGGCGCCGCCGGGCGCACCCGGGTCGATCGCGGCGGCGCGCGCAAGCTCGGCTGCGAGCGTCGCTTCGGCGCGGGCGATTCGCGCGACCAGTGCGCGGTCTCCGGCAGCCCGCGTCAGCGACTCATATGAGGCCTCCTGCAGAAGGTGAACCGGGTTTCCGGCGACGCTTGCCCATCGCTGCGGGTCGATGCAGCGGAACAATTCCTCGCCGTCACGCTGCCACGACCAGTGGTAGTTGTAAGCGAGACCCGCAAGGCCGCCCAGAGACTCCTGCAGGCGACCGGCCAGCGCGGCAGCGGCGCGCTCGGTGTCGCGCTGCCCGTCGAATCCACCGGCGTTCATGGCGTCCGCTGCCCGAGCGGCCCGCGCAACGCCGAGAGCCGCGCGTGAATGCCCGCGCGGCCGCGACTCGTTGACGATGTGAGCCCGGCGCCGCGGGCAACCAGACGCACAGCAAGATTCTATCGGCGCGCCCGCGGTCGCTCGCCGCTCCCGAGCACCCGGGGAGACTCAGGCCGCGGCGAGCTTCGGCACGTCGCGCACAATGTCCGATGGCGCGAAGCTCGAGGAGTAGATCGTCTCGATCTGACCCCGGCCCGTGATCCCGTAGACGAGCGCCGTGTGAGCGACCAGCTCCGGATTGCCCGCGTCGCGCCGCGAGCCGACGCCCCACTGGCTCCACACGCGCGCCAGCACCGCGGAGGTTCCCAGCAGATACTGCATCTCAGCGGTCAGCTCGTGAGCCGACAGGAACTGGGCGACCGACGCGGGCGTGTCGCCCCGCGGGTCCACGGAGACGGCGATCACCTGCACCTCCCGCCGCTCACTCGGCGGCATCGCCAGCAGCGCCGTGTGGAGCTTCGAGGCGATGATCGGGCAGACGTTCGGGCAGTGCGTGTAGAGGAACGTCACGAGCACCGCCTTGCCGCGGTAGTCCGCGATGTTGACGGGCACGCCGAGATAGTTCTTCAGCGCCAACGGCGGCGCCGGCTTGGGCGAGCTGAGCGCGTAGCCGGCGTAGCTACTGGTCTTGACAGAGGCGGCGCCGAGAACCGTCGGCGCCGGGCGCCCATGGATCAGCAGCGCCGCGAGCGCCCCGACCGCCACCAGGAAGACCGCCAGCAGGAGCAGGTCGCGGCGACGGAACGCCGACCCGCCCGGCTTGGCGGCGCTCACAACTGGTGTCGGCTCAGAGTCGGTCGCCATGGCGGACGCTGCGCGAGTCTAGCTGCTGCGCGGCGGCCCTCCGGCCGACTGACGCGCCGACACTTTGGCGCTCGCAGCGCAGACGCGGCCCGCGAAATTTCGCGGGCCGCTTGCATTGGTCCGGCCGGCACGGTAGAACCCGCACTGTGAGGGTGAGGGCTCTGGCGGTGGCGGCAACACTCGGTGTGCTGATCGCGCTGGTCGTCGTCTACTTCATCTTCTTCCTGGAGTCGGGCCCCGCGGCGATCGCGGCCGTCGTCAGCGACGGAACCGCGCGTCTGACGCTTCAGACGGTTCCCTCCTACGGTCACCACCCGTTCCCAGACTGGGTCAGCTACATGGCCAAGGATCCGGCGGGCAAGTGGGAGCACACGACGATCTACAAGGTGCCGGCGCACACACTGGTCGAGGTCACCGTCTACCAGTACGACGGCGACAGCGGCTTGCGCAACGCGTTCCTCTCGGGGGTCAGCGGCACGACGGGCGACCTCGAGACGATCAACGGCACGCCCCAGCACGGGATCAACCCGAACGACGCCGCGCACACCTTCACGATCCCCGACCTTGACGTGAATGTGCCGCTACCGGGTGTCAACCCCAACGCCAAGAACCAGTGCGGCGTGGCGCCTTGCTCGCTCGCGGAGGCGCACAACACGATCACCTTCAGCTTCCGCACACCCGGCAAAGGCACCTACCGCTGGCAGTGCTTTGTTCCGTGCGCTGCGGGCTTCTTGTTTGGCAACGGCGGGCCGATGCAGACGATCGGCTACATGAGCGGCCTGATCGAGGTCTCGTGAGCGAGGCGGCCGCGGTGTCCGGCAGGACGACCGGCGAGCCGCGCCACGGCGTGCGCATCGCGACGATCTGGGCGGTTGCGACGGCGATCGCGGTGCCGCTCGTGATCTGGGTCGTGGGTCCACACATCCCGCCGTACTCGATGAGCCAGCAGACTCGCGACCAGCACCAGGTCGACGTCGTGCTGACGGCTTTGGCGACGCCGATCGTGCTGATGATCTGGGTCTACTTCGGCTACGCGGTCCGCGTGTTCCGCCAAGATGGTGAGGCGATCGTCGACGGCCCTCCGATCACCGGCCACCGGCGCGTAGAGCTCACCTGGCTGATCGCAACGAGCGCGCTCGTGCTCGGGCTCGCGGTATTCGGCACGGCAGATCTGCTGACCACCGGCGGAGCCGGTGGCGGCGAGGGCCCCAACCCGGTCGCCAAGCCGGCCGACTGGCGCGGCGCTCTACCGGTCCAGGTGATCGGCCAGCAGTGGCTCTGGACCTTCCGCTATCCGACCTACGGTGGCGTCGAGACGACGACGCTCGATCTGCCGGTCAACCGTGAGATCGAGTTCCACGTCACCTCGCTCGACGTCGTGCACGACTTCTGGGCCGTCGAGCTGGGCGTCAAGGCGGACGCGGTGCTCGGAGCCGACAACATCGCTTTCGACAAGCCGCTGGAGTTGGGCTCCTTCCAGGTCCGCTGCGATGAGCTCTGCGGGCTGTGGCACGGCCATATGAACACGACCGGGAAGGTCCTGAGCGATGCCGCGTTCACCACGTGGGTCACCAGCGAGGAGCGCAAGAACGCCGCGCTGACCAAGACGCTGCCGCCGTACTCCCGCGTGTACTACCCATCCCCACTACGGAATGCGTCCTGATATGGAATCAGCCAGTGTCTCTGTGAGCGAACGCCGGATCAGCACACCATCCGCGTGGAGCCAACTGATCGGCTTCAACGTGATCTGGGCTGTTGCCCTGAGTATCGGCGGCTACGCGCTCGGACACTGGCTCGGCTCAAAGATCGGCTTCAATTCGTCACCGCAGACCGAGACCGACCAGGACGATGTGGCGATCCTGTTGGGTCTGGCGTTCGCCATTCTCGGCTGGATGCTCGGGCTCGGCTTCTTCAACTATCCGCTGTCTCGCATCGCCGGGCGGCCGGCGAGTCTGCGCGAGCGCGAGGAGCACGGGGCGTGGCGCTACTTCCGCCTGTGCACCGACCACAAGGTCGTGGCGATCCAGTACCTCGTCGCGGTGTTGTTCTTCTTCTTCGTCGCCGGCCTGAACGCGATGTTCATCCGCACCGAGCTGACGAGCGACAACGCGACACTGATTCCGGCGGGCAACTACCTGACGCTCGTGGGTCTCCACGGCACGATGATGCTGATGATGATGTCAGCGGGTGTGCTCGGCCCGCTGGGCAACTACCTCGTGCCGCTGATGATCGGTTCGCGGCGAATGGCCTTCCCGCGGATCGAGTCGCTGACGATGTGGCTGACGGTGCTCGCGGGTTTCGTCCTGCTGTCGGCGACGCTGCTCGGCGGCTTCCCGACCGGCTGGACGGGATACGCGCCGCTGGCCGAGCAGGCGCGGTCCGGCATCGACGCCTACATCGTGTCATTCGCACTGATCGGCATCTCGCTGGCGCTGGTCGGGGTCAACATGATCGCGACCGTGATGACGATGCGCGCGCCCGGGATGCACTGGAACCGCCTGCCGATCTTCGTCTGGGGCATGGTCACCACCTCGATCCTCGCGGTGCTCGCGGCGCCGGTGCTGCTCGCGGCACTGATCATGGTCGTCTTCGATCGCACGGTCGAGACGACGTTCTTCATCCCGAGCGCCGGCGGCAGCCCGTTCCTCTGGGATGAGCTGTTCTGGTTCTTCGGGCACCCTGAGGTCTACATCCTCGCGCTGCCGGGCTTCGGGATCGTGCTCGAGATCCTGCCGGTGTTCGCACGCAAGCCGCTTTGGGGCTATCGCCTGGCGGTCGCCGGGATGTTCGGCGTGGCGCTGATGAGCTTCATGGTGTGGCAGCACCACCTGTTCATGAGCGGCATCAACTCGGACCTGCGGCCGTTCTACATGTTCACAACCGAGTTGATTTCGATCCCGACCGGTCTGATCTTCCTCAACGGGATGGGAACGCTGTGGAAAGCGCGCATCCGCTTCACCGTGCCCATGCTGTTCGCGCTCGCGTTCTTCTTCAACTTCCTGATCGGCGGACTTTCCGGCGTCTTCCTCTCGGACGTGACGAGCGACGTCGTCACCCACGGCAGCTACTTCGTGATGGCCCACTTCCACTACACGATCATGGGCGGACTGGTCTTCGCGCTGATGGGCGGCATCTACTTCTGGCTGCCGAAGATCACCGGCTTCAAGCTGAACGAGAAGCTCGGGAAGCTGCACTTCTGGACGATGTTCGTGTTCTTCAACCTGACCTTCTTCCCGCTGTTCGCCGCCGGCATGCTGGGCATGCCGCGACGCGTCTCCAGCTACAACGCCGCGCTGCACAACCTGAACGTTTTCGTCTCGATCGCCGCCTTCTGCCTGGGTCTGTCGATGCTGATCTTCCTCGTCAACCTCGTCTGGTCGGTTGTGTTCCGGCGCGAGCGCGCCGAGGCGAACCCCTGGCAATCGAAGTCGCTCGAATGGCAGCTGCCCTCGCCGGTGCCCGTCTACAACTTCGAGCGGATCCCCACGATCACATCGCATCCATACGGGTACGGCACGCCTGAGGCCCCCGCCGTCGCCGACTTCGGGCCCCGCGTCATCGCCGGCGAAGGCAGCGTCGCATGAGCACGCACGAGAGCCTCGTCGCCGACCCCGAGGATCCAGCGGTCGTCGGACGCAATCTCGCGGTCGGCGCACGCCTGATAGCCAGCGCCGTCGTGTTCTTCTTCATGGCGTTCGTGTTCGCGTTCTTCTACCTGCGGGCGCTCAACACCAGCCACGACTTCCATCCCGCCCACACGAATCCGCCCACGGGCTGGGGGGTGGCGATCCTGTTGTGCGTGCTCGGCTCGGTCGGGGCGTTCGAGCTGGCGCGCCGAGCGCTCGATGACGGCAAGGAAAGCCCGTGGCGGATCGGCTCGCTCCTAGCGCTCGTGCTTGGCCTTGCCGCGATCGTCGTGCAGTTCATCGAGTACTACAACCTCAAGTTCGGCGCGACCAGCGGCGGTCTGGCGAGCGTGTTCCTGGGCTTCACCGTCGTGTTCGTCATGTTCTGGTTCGGCGCCGTGTACTGGATCGAGACGCTGTGGGCCCAGTCCCTGCGCCAGCCGGCAGCCGCGCATGCCGATGGTGTCGCCGAGCCGTCGTCACAGTTGCGGCCCTGCGCTGACGCGTGTGCCGTCTTCCTCTACGTGATGGTCCTCGTGGAGCTGTTCGCCTTCGTCCTGCTCTACCTCGTCAAGTGAGCGTCGCCGGCCTCATACTCGCCGCCGACGGCACAACCACCTTCGCGGGCGCGCTCACACTGGTGCTGCCGATCGCGCTGGTGATCGTCGTGCTGGGCATCTGGTGGGTGGCGCTGCGGCGCGGGCGCGCCGGTGCCGGCGTGACCGAGCCGCCGATCCCCGGCGAGGAGCCACCGCCAGCGCCTCACGGTCCGTGATGCGCAGCCGGCCCGCGCCTGCCGCGTCACGATGCCGGCTGCCGTAGACCTCCCGCTCGCTGTCCTTTCGCTCGTCGCCTGCCTGCACGTCCTCGGCGAGCACCGCGCGGTGGCGCTGCTCAGGCGTCCGCGCAGTCGGCGCGACCGCTGGCGCGCGGCTTCGTTCTACGCCGGCTTGCTGGTGATCCTGGCCGCTCTCGCCTCACCCATCGACACGCTGGCGGAGAAGCTCTTCTGGGTGCACATGACCCAGCACGTGATGCTGCTGACGATCGCGGCGCCGTTGATCGTGCTCGGCGCGCCATGGGCGTCGATCTGGCGCCCGCTGCCGCTGGGCTTTCGCCGGACGGTCGCCAAGACGATCAGCCGCTCTACCTGGTGCGCCCCCCTTCGCGGGCTGGGGCGACTGCTTTCGCGTCCGATCCCGGTGTGGATCGTTTTCAACGCGAATCTCGTCGCCTGGCATGTGCCGGCCCTGTATGACCTCGCCGTCAGAAACCGCGCGGTACATGATCTCGAGCATGTGACATTCCTGGTGTTCGGCGTGCTGCTTTGGGCGCAGGTGCTGGATTCCCCGCCGTTGCGCGCACGCCTCAGCGCCATTCACCGCGTCTACTACATGGTCGCCTCGGCCACCGTCGGCTGGGTCGTTGCGCTCGTCCTGGTCTTCGCCTCCTCGCCGCTGTACCCCGCCTACGCGCACCTCGCGCACCGGCCCGGCGGCATCTCCGCGTTGACCGATCAGCAGCTGGCCGGGGGCGTGATGCTGGTCCCTGGATCGCTCTCGATCACGCTCTTCGTGTTCATCCAGCTCTACCTCTGGATCGGGGTCGACGAGGACTCCGCCAAGCGGCGCGGGAGCGCGCTGAGACCGCTCTAGATCCCCCACCGCGCCCGCGAGCACGGCTGCTACGACAGACGTCCAATCCGTTTGTCACGGCGCGAGCGATGCCTCAACATGACGGCGTCGGCGCAACCCTCCTGGCCGACTAGCC
>JBEKSK010000061.1:0-11018 GCA_049517155.1 Solirubrobacteraceae bacterium | reverse complement strand
CAACCTACAAATCGCCCCACACCGGTGGAGCCGCCAACGCGATCGTGTGCCAGCAGCACGCGCATCATGCGACGGCGCTCGACGAAAGCCCGCCACGCCGGTCATGACTCATCCGCCGGCGTTCGCCACACTCCTGAGATCGCCACCCGGCTGAGCCGGCCCACGACTGGCCGTGTCGCGGCGCTCTCCCGTCGCCCCGCGAGTTACTTGACCAAAGCGAGTCGGCGTTGTCTTGGATACTCAGTCCT
This sequence comes from Solirubrobacteraceae bacterium, assembly GCA_049517155.1. Taxonomy (GTDB): domain Bacteria; phylum Actinomycetota; class Thermoleophilia; order Solirubrobacterales; family Solirubrobacteraceae; genus Palsa-513. Next base: position 10,770 of record JBEKSK010000061.1, on the reverse strand, counting down.
CCGGCGGCGAAACGGGGCAAACCGAGCTCGCTCGGCCGGTAGCCGAGTGCCAGACTACTGCGCGGAGGAACGTTTGAACGAACGGCGGCGGTGGTCGCCTCGTCGTCGCGACGCCCGCCGCATGGCGTGACCCCTAGCGGCAGACGCCGCGCCCTCCGCCGTGTGTCCCGGCCTTGACGATGCGCTGCCTCCCCTGCCGATCGCGTTCGCCGGCCACGACCAGCGCCGCATGTGCCGAGCTCGAGTGCGGAGATTCGCGCGCCGGCGCAAGCGAGCGAGGCAACCCGTGGCGGCGGGCGACCGAAAGCGGCGCCCGTCACAGTAGCCCCGCCGCCGCTCGCCCGGCAAAGCGGCTGATCGCGAGCTCGTAAGCCTGCTCGTAGAGCGGGATCAGTCGCTCCCATGAATAGTCCTCCACCCGCTCGGCGCCGGCGCCGGCGAGGCGTTCGCGCTCGCCCTCGTCGGTGAGCGCGCGGATGAGTGCTTCGCCGAGCAGCTCGGGCTCGACGATCAGACCGCAGCGTCCACCGGCCAGCGCGTACTCCGCGCCGGAGTTGGGCGTGGCGACAACGGTCAACCCGTTCGCCAGCGCCTCGAGGTAGGGCATGCCGAAGCCCTCGTAGCTGCTCGGCAGGCAGAACACCGAAGCTCTGCGGTAGAGGTCGGCGAGCTCGGCGTCGCTCGGATGGGGGAACCAGGTGACGCCCTCGCCCGGCTCGCAGCGGTCGCTGACCATCAACAGCTGGGCGCCGGCGAGCACGGGGAGCACCTGCTCGGCGAAGACGCGGTGCAGCAGCGAGCCGCGCTTGCGCCCCTCCCAGGTGCCGACGAAGAGGATCGTCGGCTCGCTGTCACGGCAAGGCGGGAGGGCGGGCGGGCTGACGCCGCAACCGAGGATGCCGTCGGCGCGGTAGAGCATCCGCGAGTCGGGGCCCACGCCGTAGGCGGCGTCGGCTTGGCGGCGCGCGAGCTGCTCGAGCCCGAAGACGATCGACTGGTCGACCCGGCGCCGCAGCGAGGTGGCGCTCAGGGACTCCATCAGCGCCGACCCGTGGAAGGTGCGCACGGTGGGCAGCCGGCGGCGGAGGTAGAACCAGTCGTCGCCGTGGAGATGGGCGACGTCAAAGCGCGAGCCGAACGGCCTGAAGTTGAACATCCACGGGATCACGTACTCCCGCAGCAGCCTGCTGTCCCCCGCGCGGTGGGGATGCAGAACCTCGACCGAGTAGCGGCGAGCGCCGCTCGGCGGCGCGAACGTGAACGCGCTGACCTCGTGGCCGCGCTCGGCGAGCGCCTGCGCGAGGCGGTCGACGAACACCGCGACACCGCCCGGCTTGACGGCGTCCTGGGGCAGGCGGTGGTGGTAGAGAGCGATGTTCACCGTAGCGCCTGCTGGGCTGGGGTCCGGCGCGTCATGGCGCCGCGTCGAGGACGTCCTGGACCAGCGCGACGACCCGGCGTTGCTGGGCGGAGCGGTCGAACAGCGCGAGGCCGGTCGGCACGGCGGCGCGATGAGCCGCCAGATCCGCGGCCGTCAAGCCGTTCATCAGCGCCGCCAGCGCCTCGAGATACCGGGGGTGCCACGGCGCGTCGCCCGGCAGGCGCCACATCCAGCCGTCGTCGAGGTCGTAGGCGAGGGGGAGCTGGCCGGTCACGACCGGCACGCCTGCGGCCACGTATTCGCTCAGCTTCGAGGTGTAGCGCAGCGCCCCGGCCGAATCCAGCGTCTGGGGAAGGCTCGCCACATCCATCGCGGCGAGGTGGTCGAGCACCTCCTCGGGTGCGCAGCGCCCGGCGAGGATCACGCGTCTTCCCAGCTCGTCGCCGGCCAGCTCCTCCAGGCGCGGCCGCCCGCTGCCCTCACCCACGATCAGGATGCGCAGATCCTCGCGGTCGGTGAGCCGCAACGCCCGCACGAGCTCGCCGCCGTAGCACCAGTCGAGCCGCGCCGTCAGATCCAGCGAACCGACGATGCCGAACACGACAGCGTCGTCGGGGATGGCGAAGCGCAGGCGCATGCTGGGGCGGGCATCGGCCGAGATGGTGCCCACAGACCAGTTGGCTGCCGTGGCGGCACGTGGAGCGCCCATCGAGATGGCCCGCCCGACAATGTAGGGCGACCAGCCGACGACGGCGGCGCTGCGACGGAAGAGCAGGCGCTCGTAGAGGTGCGCGAAGGGCCGCATCCAGGGGTGAAAGGCGGCCAGATACGGAGCGACCGCATCGCCGCAGGACACCACGAAGCGGGTTCCGAGCCAGCGGTTGGCGAGCAGCAGCGGCACGCCGCCGGCGAGGCCCGTGCCCTCCATCACGACCAGCGCCGGCCGCCGCCGATGCAGCTCGCGAAGCAGGCGAACGACCATCCTTCGCTTGGCGCCGCGGTCGAAGGCCAGCAGGACCGGCGCAAGTGGCGCCAGCAGCTCGACGATGCGCCGCTCATCGCCGCTGCCGCTGCCCTGCGTCGCGAAGCAGACAACGCCACCGGACTGATTGGGGGGCGCGTACAAGGCTCTCATTATCGCCACTTCACCGGCCAGCTCAGCGGAGCTGTCGCGGGGCGCTGCTCGCCGCGCTCAGCCCAGGACCTGGCGGTACAGCGACATGACGAGATCCGCGGCGGCGGCGGGCGAGAAGGCCTGCGCGCGGGTGAGCGCGTTCGCCGCCAACTCGGAGCGCAGGACGTCATCGTCGCGCAGGCGCCGGAGCGCCGCCGCGAGCGCGTCGACATCGCCAGGCGGATAGAGCAGGCCGTTGACGCCGTCGGTCACGATCTCGAGCGGGCCGCCGCTCGCGGACGCAACGACCGCCACCCCGGCGAGCATCGCCTCGACGACAACCTGCCCGAACGGCTCGGCGGAGAGCGACGCGTGCACGAAGATGTCCATCCGCGACAGCTCCGCCCACACGTCGTCGCGAAAGCCGCGAAAGTCGACGCGCTCGGCGATGCCGAGCTGCTGCGCCAGCTCGCGAAGCTCGTCCGCGTAGCGCACCTCCGCCTCGCCGAACATCGCCTCGCCGACGATGACAGCCACCTCGCCCCCGGCGCCGAATGCGCGCGCGAACGCCTCGAGGAATACGTGCTGGCCCTTCCAGGGCGCGAGCCGGCCAACCATCCCGACCACGAAGCGCCCTTCACCGGCGTCCTTCGGCGACGCAACAGGTGAAGTGATCGGATCGTGGACGATCGAGTAGACGACAGCCGTGCGCTCCGGCGCCGAGCGCAGCGTCGCCCGCGTCGCCTGCGAGTTGGCGATCACGCCGCGCGGCAGGTGGCCGATCAGGAGCCGCAGGATCAGGGCGGTGGAGCGCCGCAGGTAGTCCGAAGCGATCCGGTCGCGCACATGCCAGATCGACGGCACGCGGGCGATGCGTGCCGCGAGCGAACCGTAGATTCCGGCCTTGAGCGTGTTTGCGTGAACGATGTCGGGGCGAATGGCGCGAAGGCGGCGGGCGAGGCGGGGTACGTAGGCCGCGACGTCAGCCACCGCGCTGAATGGCAGCGTGCCCGGTCCGACGCGGTCCTTGCGCAGGTCTCGCGTGCGCTCGCGCAGCGCCAGCACCTCGACCGACGCGCCCGCCGCGAGCAGCCGCCCGACCAGCGGCCCGTCCTCGGCGAGGATGACGTGGGCGTCGACCTCGTGCAGCGCGCCGATCAGGCGCACGAGGGCGATCTCGCCGCCGGAGAGCTGGGCGACGTGGCCGAGAAAGACGACGCGCAGCCGGCGTTCGCCGGAGGGGTTCACGGCGTCGGCGTAAAGCTCGCGGTGGCGCTCCGCGACGCTCTCCCAGCGGCTGCGCTGCGCCCACTCGCGCGCGGGCGCTCGACCGGGAAGCTCGCCCGACTCGGCGCCGATCAGGCGCTGCGCCAGCGCGCTCGCGTCACCCGCCGCCACGATCAGCGACGCGTCGAAGCCGATGAGCGCCTCGGGCAGGCCGCCCACGCGGGTCACGATCGAGGGCGTGCCGCAGGCGGCCGCTTCGAGCACGACGAGGCCGAACCCCTCGAAGGACAGCGAGGGCACGACGTTGACGTCGGCTGCGAGGTAGAGCGTCGCCAGCTCCGCATCGCTCACGCGCCCGAGCAGCGTGACCGAGTCAGAGAGGCCGGCGGCCACGATCTCGGCGCGCAGGGCGGCGCTCAGCTCGCCGTCGCCGGCGATCAGCAGCGCCGGCGGGCGCGCGCTGCCATCGTCGGGACGCTGCGCGATCAGCTCCGACCAGGCCGCGAGCAGGACCCGCAAACCCATGCGGGGCACGAGCCGCCGCGCGCAGCAGACGACGAAGGCGTCGGGGGCGACCCCGAACGCCTCGCGCGCGCCGGCGCGGTCACCGGGCGCGAAGCGCTCGAGATCGACGCCCGGGGCAAGGACCTTCACGCGCCAGGGTGACACGCCGTAGCGCTCGATCAGCACACGCTTGAAGGCACCGGTGAGCGTGACGGCGGCCGTGGCGCGCCGGTAGACGTAGCGCTCGAGCGCGCGTCGCGCCCGCAGCCGCCACCTGGAGGCGTCGCCGCTCGCGACGCTCTCGTCGGCCCAGGGTCCCTGAAAGTGCACGACGACCGCCTTGCCCCTGAAGGCCCCGAGCACCATCGGCAGGAAGGCGTAGAGCGCGAAGTGCACGTCGATCAGCTCGGCGTCTGCGGCCTCTTTGCGGATCGCTCGCGTCAGCGCCCACAGGCGCAGCGGCAGCGGCCGGTCGGCGGCGCAGACAGCCACGACGCGGTCGTGGCGCGTCACGTGGCGGTCGCCGACGACGATGGCCCGTGCCTCGGGCAGCTCGTCGAGCAGTTCTCCGAAGTAGCGCTCGAGGCCGCCCGTGTTGGGTTCGGGAAACCATCCGTTACCGATCATCAGCACGCGGACCGGCGGCCCCGGCGGCGCAGCCGCGTCGCTCACCGGTGTCTGGCCGGCTTCATCGCTGCGAGTGGAACCGGGGGTGCTCAACGCCAACCATCGTAAGGCCCGCCCCTGGCGTGGCAGTCACGCATCGGCGAGCAGCCGTGGCGGCGGGCTTTGCGATCCCGGGCTCAAGCAGGCGATGGCGCCTGCCGAAGGTTCTCAGGAGCCCAGTCTCATCAGTTTCAAGATCTGCCACCCTTAGGAACGCGACGCCGCAGCGTGCATTGATGGCGCTCGCGCTGACGCTTATGCCCAAACCTGCTGCCACGACGGCGCTACCGTCGTCCTTCACGCGTCCCGAAACGACGGGCCCGCTTCACGGGCGCCCGCTGCTTGAAATCCACGACGTCCACCACCAGTGGCGCAAGGCGCCGTCCCCGGTCCTCGACGGCGTCTCGCTGACGCTCGTCTCGGGCGAGGCGACCTGGATCGGCGGACGCAACGGCGTCGGCAAGACGACACTGCTCCGCGTCGCCGGCGGGATCCTCGCCGCCCAGCGCGGCACGGTGAGCATCGAGGGATGCACGCCGCGCAGCCGTGGCGGCGTCTATCAGCGCCGGCTCGGCTACCTGAGCGCCGGCGACCGCGGCCTGTATGCGCGGGTGAGGGTGACGCAGCAACTCGACTACTGGGCGCGCCTCGCGTTCGTAGCGCGCAGCGAGCGCCAGGGGCTCGTGGCGGCGGCGATCGCCGACTTCGGCCTCGATCATTACGCGCACCATCGTGTCGACCGCCTGTCCCAGGGCTGGCGTCAGCGCGTCCGTCTGGCGATGGCTTTCCTGCACCGCCCCGATGTCCTGCTGCTCGACGAGCCGCGCAACTCGCTGGACGATGACGGCTACGCCGTGCTCAACTCCCAGGTGCAGGCTGCCGCTGCGCGGGGGGCGACGGTGCTGTGGTGCTCGCCGCGCGGCGAGGATCGCGCGATCGAGTTCGACCGCTCCTTCACACTCGAGAACGGCCACCTGGTGGCGACGGCATGAGGCTCTGGTGCGACGCTGCGTGGGCGGTCGTGCGGCGCGACGCGACGCTCTACTTCAGCTACCGCACGCAGGTCATCACGCAGACGTTCTCGCTGCTGTTCAGCCTTGCGCTGTTCTATTACATCGCCCGGCTGGTTCACGCCCGCGCGGTCGGAACGCACGATTATTTCGCCTATGTGGTGATCGGCCTCGTGATCATGCAGTCGCTGATCACGACGCTCGGGCTGATCCCGGGAGTGGTGCGCCAGGAGCTCGTGGCCGGAACGCTCGAGCGTTTCCTCGTCAGTCGCTTCGGAGCACTGAGCGGGATCGTGTCGATGCTGATCTTCCCGACCGTTTCGGCGTTCGTCACGGGAATCCTCATGCTCGCAATCGCGAGCGCTGTTTTCGGGCTGCACATTGCCTCAAGCGCCCCGGTCGCGATTCCGGTTGCGTTGCTCGGCGCGGTGGCGTTCGCGCCGCTGACGTTGCTGCTTGTCTCCACAGTCGTCGTCGTCAAGCAGGCGGCGGTGGGGACGCAGTTCGTGATCGCCGGCATCTCGATCGTCGGCGGCCTGTATTTCCCGGTATCGCTGCTTCCGAGCTGGGTGCGCTGGGCGTCCGACGTGCAACCCTTCACGCCGGCAGCCGACGCCCTGCGCCATCTGCTGGTCGGCTCCAAGATGCAATACTCGATGCTCGTGGATCTCGGCAGACTCGCGGGGTTCGCGGCTGTCCTACTCCCCGTGTCGCTGTGGACCTTGCGCAGCGCCATCGCCTACGCTCAGCGGCGCGGCACGATCATCGAATACTGACAACAACGACATGCCCGATCCCGCCACAGACGACCTGCTCGACTCGCGCATGCTGCTGCCACAGCATGTGGTTCATCGCAGCTTCGTGGCCGAGACGGTGGTGCTCAACCTGCGAACCGGCAAGTACCACGGGCTCAACGCCACGGCCGGGCAGATGCTCGACGGTCTCGAGCAGGGCCGCACCCCGCGCGAGGTCGCGCAGGCCATCGCCGCGGAGTACGACCTCGATGAGATCACTGTGCAGGCGGACGTGGTTGCGCTCTGTCGTGGCCTGCTCGAGCGCCAGCTCATCGAGATCGCGGCGGCGGGTGACGAAAGCGCCTGACCGCGCGGCCACGGGCCCTCGCGTGGCGAGCGTTGCCACCGAAGCCTTCGGGCTTCCGCTCGAACTCCCGCCCGGGCTCCTCGCCCACGCGTTGCGGCCGGCGAAGGCCGGCGAGCTGCGCGCGCCGACCGTCGTTACCGTAGCGGCTGACCCGATCGGTGAATGGGATCCCGGGATCGTTGAGCGTGTGCGCGAGGTGCGCCACGAGGACCGCATCGTCTGGAGCGTGGACGCCGACCCGGGTCGCGGCTTTCGGATGGAGTCGGCCGGCCACGTCACGATGGTGGTGAGCGAGGACGGGCTGTCGATCCGCTGCGCACCGGCGGGCGGCGGCAGCGACAGCGGTTGGCCGGCACTTGTCACGGCCCAGGCGCTGCCCCTGGCCGCCACCCTGCGCGGCCTCGAGGTCTTCCACGCCAGCGCCGTTTCGCTGGACGGCCGAGCACTGCTGTTCTGCGCTTCGCGAGGCGGCGGCAAGTCCTCGCTTGCAGCGCAGCTCGTGCTGCGCGGCGCCGGTCTGCTGAGCGATGACGCGGTCGCGATCGACGAGCAGCTCGTCGCGCATCCCTCCACCGGCGCGCTGCACCTGCGCCCGGCCGAGCTCGCGCGGCTCGGCCAGGCGGCTCGCGATGAGCTGCAGATCGGGTCGCTGACTCGCCTTGACGGGCGCACGGTGGGATCGGTGCCCCCGGCCGGCGCCGCGCCGCTTGATTGTGTCTGCCTGCTGGAGCGCTCGGCGGCGGACGGGCCCGCGATGGAGCTGCTCGAAGCGGTTGACCCGGTGCTTCTGCTCGGCTCCACGTTCAATCTGTCCGTCCGATCTCCAGATCGGCTGCTGCGCCACCTGGAGTTCTGCGCACGAATCGCAGCGCAGGTGCGCGTGTTCCGACTGCTGGTCAGGCCCGGCGTCGACGCCGTGGCCCTGGCGGACGAGGTGCTCCAATGCCTGTGACGCCGGTCGATCTGGAGCGCCACTCTCCGATCAGCCGGCTGAAGCTCGCTGTCGAGATCGTCGCCGCCTATATCCGGGTGCGCAGGACGATGCGCAACGTCGAACCCCCGGACGCCGTCGCCAGCCTGCGGACATACGCGCGTCGTCACCCGCTCGAAAGCGACCGCGGCGGCGAACTGGTGGTGGGCTGGAGGCTCGGCCGCGCCGTCATCAAGACCCTGCGGGTGCTGCCGACCGACTCGCGCTGCCTGATGCGCTCGCTGACGCTGCTGACGATCATGGAGCGCCGCAGCCTCTCGCCCGTTCTGGTGATCGCGGTCAAGCCGCAGCCCTTCGCTGCGCACGCCTGGATCGAGATGCACGGACACGCGTTGCTGCCGGCGGGCGAGCCGGGATACGAGCGGATCACGGAGCTTTGAAGTGCTGAGGGCAGCATGGGGCGAGGGTCGCCACGAAGCTCTGCGGCGTCTGGCAGAGCGGCGGGGCCTGGGCATCGTCGAGCATGGACGCCTGGCGGTCGCCGCCGACGAGCTTGACCATGCGCAGGCGGGCAACGTGTGTTGTGTTTTCGCCGGCCGGCTGGTTGGCGTCGCACCGGGCGGCTGTGCGCGGCACCTGCTTGACCGCCATGCCCGTAGCGGCCTGGCCGCGCTTGGCGACCTGGACGGAGCCTACGTCGCCTTCATCAGCGACGGCGTGAGCGCATGGGTTACCCGGGACCGCCTCGGGGCGCGCACGCTCTGCTACAGCAGCCGCGACGGGGAGGCGTTTCTCGGCGAGCACGAGGCCGACGTGCTCGAGCTGCTGGCGAGCACACCGCCGCCCGACCGCCTGGCGCTCGTACAGTGGATGGAGCGCGGCAGCCTGCCGGACGGGCGGACCCTGTTCACCGGGCTGCGCCGGCTGCGCGCCGGCCAACTGCTCGAACTGACAGCCCGGGGCTCAGTTGAGCACGCCTACTGGCGACCCGCGTTTCACGAGCCGAGCCGCGCTTCTCGCAGCGAACTCGCGGACGCGTTGCGGGAAGCGACGTTCCGCGCCGTCGCCCGCGCGCGTGAGGGCGCCGCCGCGCCCGGCATCTGCGTCAGCGGCGGCCTTGACTCCGCGTGCGTGGCCGCCGGGCTGGCACAGGCGGGCGGTGCGCCGGCGCAGGCACTCGCCATCACCTTCCCTGCCGAGCAGGGCGTCGACGAGACCCCCCTGATCGAAGCGACCGCACGCTTCAGCGGCCTGCCGCTCCGGCTCGTGCCGTTCGCCGGCGGCGAGGTGCTACCCCCCGTACAGCGCCACATCGAGCGCTGGCTGGTGCCGCCGCCGTCGGCGATGATGCTCATCTGGGAGGACCTGTGGCCGCTCGCCCGCAGCCTCGGGATTGACGTGATGCTGGATGGGCAGGGCGGCGACGAGACCTTTGGCGCCTCGAGGTATCTGATTGGCGACCGCCTGCGCGCCGGGCGGCTGCTCGCCGCGTGGAGACTCGCCGGCTCGCTGCCGGGCCCGGGGGCCGGGGAGGGCATGCCGTGGCAGGCGCGGATGCGTGTCCTGCGGCGGATCGGCCTGCCCGCCGCGTTGCCGGCGCGACTGCAGGCCGCCCGTCGGCGCCGGCTGCCGCGAGAGCGAGTGGTCGGCCGACTGGTGCGGACGCAGGATGTGGCGGCGTTGGTGGCCCAGGACGACCCGTGGGCCTTCAAGTACCGCCATGACGGGCCGCTCTGGTGGGGATCCCTCGTGTCGATGTTCATGGACAACCCCGACGCCTACGACGCCAACGGCTTCTTTCGGCGGGTCTCCGCCGACACCGGAATCGAGCGCCGCCATCCGCTGTTCCATGACGTCGGGCTCTTCGAGCGCGTGCTCGCGACACCACCGGAGAGCGCCTTCGATGCCACCCGCGACCGGCCGCTGCTGCGCGACGCGCTGGCCGGCTACGTGAGCGACGAGGTTCGCAAGCTCCACGTCAAGCTCGTCTTCAACTCCGTCGTCCTCTCGCGCATGGCCGGCGACGAGGGTCGCCGTCTCGCAGCCGAGCTGGCTCGCAGCGACGCGCCGGTGCGGGAGTACGTCGACACTTCGGCGATTGGGCCGCTGTTTGACCCTGAGCAGTCGCGCAACCGAGACCAGCGCGTACGGGCAATACAGCTGTTCACGGTCGCAGCGATCAACCGCTGGCTGGCCGTGCTGGAAAACGGCCCGGCCGAGCCCGCGAGCGACGGCCGGTAGCAGACGTTTTCTGGACTTCCAATCGGGGACCACTGCACCTACCATGGTCCTTCAATTCGACCTCTTGGAGGATCATGGAAGATCGTACGACGGACATCAAGCAGTACGAGGCCCCCCGGATCACCGATCACGGCGATCTCGTGGAGCTCACGGCCGGTCAGAGCTACCGCACCAGCCTCGACGCCACGCTGAGCGTGGGCTTCCCGGCCAGCCAGACGAACCTGCACACCACCAACCCGTAGTCGGGTGTCGCGGCGCACGCGCCGCGACTGGTGAGACGTGATCAGAGAGCCAGTACCGCGAACGGTGCTGGCTCTTTGTGCGTCCGGGTACGCTGCGCCAGATGCTCGACTTGGCAATCCAGTCGCTTGACGCGGCGGAGCTGGCGCCCGAGGTGGAGGCTGTGCTGCGAGCCGCCGGCTGGGACTCGCACGAAACAGCGGCGCCGGGCCGGGCGCTGGGCCTGCTGCGCTGGCAGCGGGCAACACGCCGCGAGGTTGCCGAGCTCGAGCGCCACCGCGGGCAGCACGCGGGACCGATTGTCGCGATCCTCGCGGAGATGCCCTCGGTCCGCGGAGCACGCGCCGTCGCCGCG
>JBEKSK010000060.1:0-11020 GCA_049517155.1 Solirubrobacteraceae bacterium | reverse complement strand
ATCCCATGCGTGGGCGCCGTTCTGCACACGATCAACCTGCGCCTGTTCCCCGAGCAGATCGCCTACGTCATCAACCACGCCGAGGATCGCATCATCTTCGTTGACGACTCACTCGCGCCCGCGCTCGCGCCCCTCGCACCGGCGCTCGAGCACGTCGAACACTTCGTCGTGATGGGCGACGGGCCGACCGGCGATCTGCCGCGCGTCCTGCGCTACGAGGAGCTGCTCGAGGCGGCCGGGCCGGGGGAGGCCCCCTACCCGCAGCTGGACGAGCGCGAGGCGGCGGCGCTGTGTTACACCTCGGGCACCACGGGCAACCCGAAGGGGGTGCTCTACTCGCACCGTTCGATGACGCTCCACGCGAGTGCGATCCTGATGTCGGGGTCGCTCGGAATCGCAAGCGACGACCGCGTGCTGCTCGTCGTGCCGATGTTCCACGTCAACGCCTGGGGGCTGCCCTACGCCGCGGCGCTGAGCGGTGCGACGCTCGTGATGCCGGGTCGCCAGCTCGGCGCCGAGCCGCTCGCCAAACTGATCGAGAGCGAGTGCGCCACGACAATGGCTTGCGTCCCCACGCTCTACGCCGAGCTGCTGCGCTACGCCGACGCCCACCAGCCGGACCTGCGCTCGCTGAAGTGCGCGATCTGCGGCGGCGCGGCGATGCCGCTGGCCATGGCGCAGGCCTTCGAGGAGCGCCACGGCGTGTCGATGCTGCACGCCTGGGGAATGACCGAGACGAGCCCGATGTGCACGGTCGCGCGCGCGCCGGCCGGCGTCCACGGCGAGGCGGAGTGGGCGATCCGCGCGACGCAGGGCCGCGCCGTGCCGTTCGTCGAGCTGCGGCTCGTCGATGACTCGGGAGCGCCGCTGCAGTGGGACGGGCGCTCGACGGGGGAGATCGAGGTGCGCGGTCCGTGGATCGCCAGCGGCTACTACAAGGAGGACGCCCCCGAGAAGTTCGACGACGGCTGGCTTCGCACCGGCGACATCGCGCACGTCGATCCGGCGGGCTGGGTGACCATCACCGATCGCTCGAAGGACGTGATCAAGTCAGGCGGCGAGTGGATCTCCTCCGTCGAGCTCGAGAACCAGCTGATGTCTCACCCCGCCGTGCGCGAGGCCGCCGTCATCGCCGTGCCCGACGAGCGCTGGAGCGAGCGACCGCTGGCGTGTGTCGTGGTCGAGGCCGGGGCGCAGGTCAGTGCCGAGGAGCTGGTCGAGCACCTGCGCAGCCGGGTGGTGAAGTGGTGGCTGCCGCAGGAGTTCGCGTTCGTGAGCGAGGTGCCCAAGACGAGCGTCGGCAAGTTCGACAAGCGGCGGCTGCGCGCCGCGCTGGCCGGCGGGCAACTCGAGGGCCGCACGCGTGTAGCGGAAAAGCCGAAATAGCGACGGGACTAGGCTCGCCAGTAAGAGTCCTTCGGGCTCACTACAGGAGCAGATCGCATGGGACGGCCACTGCAAGCCCCAACCAGGTCGAGAACCCCTACCTGTCGACCTTCAGCCCGAAGACCTTTTAGGGGCTCCGCCGGCAGCGCCGGCTGCGCCGGGGGGGACCGGCGGGCGATGCGCACCCTCGCCCGCCGCTGCGTCGCCGTCGCCAAACAGCGCCCGCGGCCACAGGCGCCGGGAGCGAACGACGTTCAGCTGCGCCGCGTAGAGCGTCGCCTCGGCGCCGATGTGCAGCCACACCAGCGCGCCGATCACGAGCGCGAACACGCCGTAGGTGTCGTTCGCCTTGTTCACCTCGTGCTGCACGACGTAGCCGCCGGCGTACTGCAGGATCTGCCAAAGGATCGTCGCCAGGATCGCGCCGGGCAGGATCTCGCGGACCTTCGCGGGATATGAGGTGAGCAGCACGAAGACGGCGATGAACAGGCCGAGGTCGAGCGCGAGCGACACGATCAGCGCCGCGATCGTAGCCAGCACGCCGTGGGTCGAGCCGCCGTCCACCAAGCCGTCGATCACCGTCGCGGCGATGTTGATGGCGCCAAGGATCGCGAGCAGCGCGATCCCGCGCAGTCGCCAGCGCAGCCACGAGTTGCGATGCTCGGGCGCGACGTTCCACATGCGGTCCTGCGCGATCTGCGTCGCATGCGTGACGCCCAGGCCGGCGAGCAGCGCCGTGAGCAGCCCGATCACCAGCGGCAGCCCGCCCACGCTCAGCGAGTGAAGGTTGGTGCGGATCGTCGCGCCGATCACCGGAAACGACGCCAGCGAGGAGTTCTCGATCTGATGCTGCAGCGTCGCGTCGCCGTGCAGCACGAGCCCGAGCACTGTCACCAGCACGAGCAGCAGCGGGAACAGCGAGAAGAACGCGTAGTAGGAGATCAGCCCCGCCAGCTGGCCGCCATTGTCCTCGCTGAACTTCTTGTAGACCGCGCAGGGCAGGGCGGTGGCGGGGTGGCGCTGCTGCGCGCGATCGATCGCGTGCAGCTTCGCAGCGAGTGAGCGGCGAACCGAACTGACAGCGGGCACGCGCGGGAGGTTATTGCGGATCCGCCCGCCGCCAAACGCATACACTCGCGCGCAACGGATTATGGATAGTTGCTTTCGAGCTGTCCCGGTCGTGACCGGGGGGTCGGAAAAGGCCACGATGGCGCTTGCGAGTCGCAATCTGGGCGTGGATCCCGCTGAGCAGGTCGCGGCGATCGCCGCCGCCCGGCGAAGCCGACTGCTCCGCGTCCACCGGCGCCGTCTGCGCTGGGAGGACCTCGAGGACTGCTACAGCCAGGCCACTCTCGAGTTGGTCGCGCGCTCGAGGCGAGCGCCGTTCCTCTCCAACGAGCACGTGCTGAACGCCTTGGAGCAGAAGTTCCTGAGCCGGATCGAGGACCGCCGGCGGGCAATCGGCGGGCGCAGCGCAATCGAAGCGGCAATCTCGCGAGCCGTTCCAATCGACGCCCCCGAGCACGGCGCCGGCGAGCTCGAGGATCGTCGTGCCGCGGTGGAGAACCAGGTCATCGCACGCACCGAGCTTCGCCGCCTGCGCGAGGTCATCGCCGATCTGGGCCGCGATCAGCAACTGGTGCTTGCCGCCCAGGTCTGCGTGGACATGGGGGTCGGCGAATTCTGCACCCGCTTTGGCTGGTCGGTCGAGAAGTACCGGAAGGTCGCTCAGCGTGCTCGTGGGAAACTTCGAGTGCTGGTCGAGGAATACGAACGTGGCGACCGCTGCCGCCGCCTGGAGCCGGATCTGCTCGCGATGTCCGTCGGGGCAGCGGAGGGCGAGAGCTTGACCCGAGCGCGGGCGCACATCGCGAACTGCCCGGCCTGCTCGCGCATGGTTGGCGACCTCGACCGTGCCGCGCGGTCGGTCGCTGCACTCCTGCCACCGCCCGGAGTCATCGTGGCAGCAGGCGGTCTGGCGGCGAAGCTCGCGGCGGCATGGGCCGGCGGGCGCCGCGCGGCGACGCTGCTACGCCATCCGCTCGCCGAAACAGGGGCGGGCGGAGGGGCCGCGGTCGCCGGCGGCGGGGCGGCAGGCGTCGGCGCGCTGAAGCTTGGACTGGCAGCCGTCTGCGTCGTCGGAGCGCTCGGCAGCTACGGCGTCTGTGCGCGGCTCGGGGTCGTGCCCGGCGTGGGCTTGCTGCATCCGCCGGCGCTGGTCGAATCCGCAGCCGCCGCCGCACGGCCACACCGCCATCCTCGCCGCGCGGTTGCGCCCGCGACGCCGGCTCGCCAACCGCGCACCGTCACAGTGGCTGATCCGCCACGGCCCACGCGGACGGTTCGCCACGCGCGCGTGGCGGCGATCGTCCAGGTACAACGCGAGTTCGGCGTGCCGCCGGCGCACGCGGCGTCAGGCGCGAGCGGCGCGCTCAGCAACGCGCGCGCGAGCACTGCTGACGTCACGACTGTGACCGCGGCGGCCGCGACCAGGGCCCAGATAAGCCAGACGAAGGCGGAGTTCGGCTTCGAGAAGTAACGATCTCGGCGGCCCGCCGTGGGGCGCCGGGGAGGTTCGACCTACCTCAGTGGCAGCGCGCTCGCGCCCCCGCCTGGATGGTTCGCCAAACCACCCGGATTCCTAGCCCAATCGCGGCGGCCCAGGGCCGATCCGACCGCCTCGGCGCCCGCCATTGGCGGATCTGCTCTGGCGTGCTCCAAACGCGTGTCCCACGGCGCGGCGACCGGTCGGAACAGGACGGCAAGGAGCCATCTTGGAGACCGTCGCGACTGCTCAGCACGAACCGCCCGCCCTTGCCGCAGTCCCGCAGGGCGCGCGCCCGCGTGGATACCGGCCGGCGTGTGGCGCCGCCCCCCGGGCGGCGCACGCCAGCATCCGCGCCGTCGCTTGCGTCTGCTGCGGTCGTCCGTGATGCGCCGGCTCCCCACCGCCGTCTACCGGGTGATCGACGAGCAGGAGCTGCTGGGCGGCGAGGCGGTGGATTGGGCCGCCGAATGCGGCGCGCAGGCGGTTCGATCCCCGGTGCCCGGGCCGGTCGTGCGGCGGCGAGCCTGGCGCCCGCGGGCGGCGCACCGGCTGGGCTGGGCTTCAACGGCCTCGGCGGCGGCGGCGCTCGTGTGCGTCGCTCTCCTGCTGTTGCACCTGCCGTCGCAGACACGGACGCCGGTCGCCGAGCGCCGCGCAGCGCGCGCTGATCATCGCGACGCTCGAAGCGCACGGGTCCGGAGCGTCACGGCGCCTGCCGCACCCCGCCGCGCGCGGGCGCGACCCGCGGATCACCGCACGCTGCCCCGGCGGAGGACGAAGGCGCCTCGCCATGGAGCCTCGCTTGGCGTCGGAGCGCCGGCGGGCGCCCGGTCCGCGCCGGTCACGTCGGGTTCGCGGGTGAGCTACGCGCCCGGCGTCCCCGAACCGGGTCGGGCGGCGGCCGCGCAGAACGCCGTCGCGCTCGAGTTCGGGTTCGAGCGATGACTACGAGACCCTCGCGCGCGCGGGTCACGCTCGAGCCGCGCCGACTGTGGTCGCTGCGGGTCTCACTCGGGCTCACGCGCTGGGTGCTCTACGCCGTCGCGCTGGCCGGTGTGATCGCAACCGTGCGCACCACCATCTCGCCACCCCGCACACGGACGGTGGTCGTGCAAGCGGCACGCGTCATCGACGCCGGCGCCCGGTGGTTTGCACTGTCCTTCACGCGCGCCTACCTGACCTGGTCCGCCGATCCGTCGGTCCACCAGCGCGCGCTGAGCCCGTTTCTCGACCCTGCCGAGGATCCGGACGGCGGTCTGACGCCGGCGGGCGGCAGCTCCCAGCAGGTGCTCTGGGTCGCGATCGCCGACGCCCATGACGGAGCGGCGGGTGAACACGACTACACCGTCGCGGCGGGCATCGCCGGCGGACCGGTGCGCTACGTCGCGATCGCCGTCGATCGGTCGGCGGACGGCCGCGAGATGCTCGCTCGATATCCGGCACTCGTCGCCGCGCCCGCGCCGGCTCGCGCCGGGTCGCTCGATGGCTCCGGTCTCGAGAGCGTCAGCAATGCGAGCGTCGTCGGCGTGCTGCAACGCGCTCTTCGTAACTACGTGGACTCCTCCGCGGACAATCTGGCCGCCGACCTCGCCCCGGGGGCGGCTGTCGCCCCAATCGTCGCCGGACTCTCGCTGCGGGCGGTTGTTCGATTGGCCGTCGAGCCCTCGGGCGCCGTGCTGGCAAGCGTGCTGGCCGGCGATTCGCGGGGCGACCTCTTCACGCTCGCCTACGAGGTGACGCTTGTGCGGCTTGGCGGCCGTTGGGAGATCGCTCGCATCCAGTCATGACCACCGAGCGAAAGGAGCACAACACGATGAGACGGATCCTTGCCGGCGCGCTGGCGCTGGGGGCTTCACTGGCGGCGCCTGCCGTCGCCAGCGCCTCGAACACGCTGATCGCGGCCAGCGGTGCCTCGCTGGAGAGCGCCGCGAGCCAGGCGAGCAGCACGGGGCGCACTGTCGCATTGAGCCTGATCGGGTTGGCGCTGGCCGTCGCCGCGGTTGTGCTCGTGTTCAAGCGCGATTTCAAGGAGGCCGTCGGCGTGCTCGCGATAGGCATCATCGCGGTGCTGCTGGCCAGTCCCGTCGGGCTCAGCGTGATCCAGAACACGGTTTCGCTGCTGTTTGGCTCAGGGTGAGCACGTCGCTTGAGATTCGCTCGTTCCGCTCGGTCTTTGCGCTGGAGCGGCGCATCTACAGAGTCGACACGCTCCGGCTGAACCCCGGCGGGATCCCGTTGCGAGGCGTCGCCTACGCGGCCGCGCTGATCGCTGCGGCGTTGGCGGCCGGAGCGCTGCCGCCGACATCGTGGCTCGACCCGCTGATCCCGTGGTACCTGCGGGACGTCGGCATGCCGCTCGCCGCCGCGATGCTGCTCGGCGCGATGCGCATAGAGGGCCGGCCGTTTCACCTCGCCGCGCTCGCTGTGCTCAGCTACGGACTGGCCCGCCGGCGGCTGGACGGACTCGCTCCGCTTCCCCACCGCTCCGGTTGGTGGCACCCGCCGGCTGTGTTGTGCATCCCGGATGGGTCAGACGCGCGATTTCGCTCGTTGCGCTACCGCGGACCCGGCGCCGTGCTCGTGCACCATGCTCACCTGCGCGCGGAGTGGCCCTCGACCCGGCGCGCCGACGTCACGCTCCATCCGCTCGCCGGGGAGCGCGGCCGGGCCACCGCGCTCGAACTAGCTCCCGGCGCCGTGCTCGAGGTGCGCACGAGTTGAGCTCGTGGCGGCGACCCCTGCGCTTCGTCTACGGCAATTGCCTCCAGGGCTCCTGCGGCCCGTGGGCGCTGTTCGCTCTCGAGCCCTACAGCTACGCGACGCTAGCCACCGCACGCAAGCGGGAGCGGTTCGGAAGGCTGCTTGCGGCGCTCGAGTCGATGGACGCCGACGTCCAGATCATCCGCGTCGCCCGAGCGTGGACCCCGGCGGCGGACTTCGATCCGCTCGCGCGTGGGTACAGCGGACCGCACCCCGCCGCGCACGGTGCCTATCTTTCGGCGCAGCTGGCGGCGCTGGACTGCGAGCGCGCCGATCTCCCGGCCGTCTTCCTGGCCGTCAGCCTCGAACGGCCGCAGCGTGATGTCGGCGCCTTCGTCGCAGAGTTTGGCGAACGCCCGCCGCGCGAGCTGGTGAGGTCGGCTGTCCGGGCACTTCGGGGTGACTCCGTGCGCCAGCTCTCCGCGGCCGAGCTAGAGCGCCTGCGGATGCGGGCCGACGAGGTCCACGCGCGGCTCGCCGCAAACCTCGAGGCCCGTCCGGCACGCACGGTCGAGGTGCAGTGGCTCGTGCGCAGGGCATTCTGCCGCGCTCTCGGCGACCCCGTGCTGGACGGGTTTCACGAGCCGCAGGCGCTGGTTTTCGAACACAACGGCGAGGCCGTGCTCGCGCCGCTGGAAGCCGACGTGATGCGCTGGAGCGACAGCTACGTCGAGCATCAAGGGCGCCGCCTGCGGATCGAATCGGAGTTGGGGGTCAGCTGGCAGGCGCACCTCGTTGCCGGTGCGCTGCCGGAAAGCGCCGCCTTTCCAAGCTCGCGCCTGGAGTTGATGTTCGCACCGGTGGAGTCGCTCTCGTTCGGAGTGGATCTCACCCTCTGCGCCCGGTTCCTGCCAAACGACCTGGCGATGCGTCTCGTGCGCCGGCGCGTACAGGATGCCGACGAGATCGCCCGCGCCGAGGCCGGCGGCGATCAGGGCGTGTCCGACAGAGGCTATGACCGCACGCAGGAGGCCCGCGATCTACTTGGCTACTTGCAGTCGGCGAGTCATCCACCGTTGTTGCGGGCGACGCTGGCGATCGCCGTTTCGGCCCTCGACGCGGATGAGCTTGAGCGGCGCGTCGACGCCGTTCGGCGCGCGTTCGGCGAAGTGCGCCTGCATCGTCCGCTCGGGGACCAGCTCCGCCTGTTCATCGCAACGTTCCCCGGCCAGCGCTCGTCCGTCGCTGGTTACGACGACGTGCTCACCACCGAACAGGTCGCCGCGATGATGCCGCTCGCCACGCACGCGGTTGGAGCGCGGCGCGGCTTCCACCTCGGGCATACGCTCAGCGGTAGCCGCCACCCGGTTCGCTTCAACCTGCGCGAGGGTTCAGACAGCGACCGCAACGCCGCGATCCTCTCGATCGGGGCGCTCGGCTCAGGTAAGACCACGCTCGACCAGAAGCTGGCCTACGAGGCCTTTCTGCTGGGCGCGCGCGTGATCGACTGCGACCCCAAGGGCGATCACCGCATGCACGAGCTGCCGGAGGTGGCGCCCCACGTCGAGACGATCGCGCTGCGCGGCGAGCGTGCCCTGCGGGGGATGCTCGATCCGCTGCGTGTGGCGCCCGAGCACATGCGCCAGGACGCCGCCGTTTCGTTCCTCTGCGATCTGCTCCCAGTGCGCTCGGAGGCCGCGTGGCAGGCGTCGGTGGCCGGTGCGGTCGACGCCGTACGACGCCGCTCGAAGGAGCCAACGTGCTTCGAGGTGATCCGGGCGCTGGCGGCCGGCGACTCGGTCGACCAGCAGGTCGCCAAGACGCTCGCGGTACACGCCGGGGCCGGCCTGACTCAGCTCGGCTTCGCGGACCCCGACGTGAGGCTCCCCGCGGTCGGAACTCGTCAGGTCACCTACCTACCGATCCGCGACCTCCCGGCTCCCCAGCCCGGAAGCGCCCGCTCCGACTACTCGCCACTCGAGCGCGTCGGAGAGCAGATGGTGCGGCTGATCGCGATGTTCGCGATGGCGTTGATGTCCGCCGAGCGCTCGCGCCTGAAGGTCTTCTCCTTCGACGAGGGGTGGCGACTGCTCGGCGACCCGGTCGGCCGCATGTTGCTCGCTTCGCTGCAGCGGATGGGGCGCAGCGAGCTCGCTGTTCCGATCATCTCCACGCAGCTTGTCACCGACACGCTGCTCGACGGCCGAGCGTCGCTCGAGAACCTCATCGGTGCGACCTTCGTATTCGGCCTGCGCTCCGAGCGCGAAGCAGGCCGTGCCCTCGAGCTGCTCGATCTCGACCCCGACGACCGGCTGCTGCGAGACAGCCTGCTCGAGTTCGACACCGGGCGTTGTCTGATGCGCGACCACCGCGGCCGCGTGGAGGCGGTGCAGGTGGAGGTCCTCGTGCCGCGGCTCCTCGCCTCGTTTTCGACCACGCCGCCGCGCCAGTGACCCGCCGTCGCGCAGCCTTCTCGTTAGCGCTCGCAGTCCTCGTGCTGGCGAGCGCACCTGTCGCCGGTGCCGACGGCGCGCCGGCGCCGGTGGACGCGAGCCCGCTCGCATCTAACGGATTCTCCAGTCCGTCGTGCACCGCGCCCGAGCTGGGCTCGCAGCTCTCGGCCGCTCAGCGCACCGACTGCGCCGTGTCCGGCGTCGACGTCGCGCCGGTGCCGCTCTCCAACTACGCGGTTGACGTGAACATCCCGTCAGGTCTTGACGCGAGCGGCACCGACGACCTCTTCACCATCGTTCAGGATCTTCTCGTCACGCCAGTCTGGACCGCGCTCGTGTGGCTGATTCACGTGGTGCTCATCGCCCTCGAATGGTGCTACGCAATCGACCTGCTGGCCCCGGCGACGTTCGCCCGTATCGGCGCGTCGCTTGGCGTAGTCGAGCGCGTCTTCACCGATCCTTGGCTGGGGCTGGTGCTTGCCGTCGCCGCCGTGGGCTTCGCGTGGCAGGGGCTCGTGCGCCGCCGTGTGCTTGACACGCTGGGCAAGGCGGCGCTGCTCGCAGTGATGGTGTGCGCCGGCCTGTGGATCATCGCCGACCCTGTCGGCACCGTCGGGGCTGTCGGCAACCTCGCCGATCGCGCGGCACTCGGCACCGTTGCCGCGAGCGCCACAGGAAACCCGAGCCAGCCGGTCTCGACTGTGGACGCAGCCTTCGCCGAGGTGTTCGACGCCGCGATCACGGGACCGTGGTGCTATCTGGAATTCGGCGACGTCGACTGGTGCCGGCAGCCCGCAGCGCTCGATCCCCGGCTTCGCGCGACGGCGACAAGCATCGAGCAGGAACTGCGCGCCGAGGCGTCCTGCCGCGGGCCCTCGCCGGGCCTGGTGCAATGCGCCCCGGGCGGCAGCGCGTTGCAGAGCCAGCTGTCGGGGGCCGCCACCGCGCTCGGCGAGGCGCGCACGAACGGCGAGTTGTTTCTGGCGATCCCACCCCAGGCGCTGGAACGCACGGCGTTGTCGGCTCAAACGGCGACGCCAACTCTTTACGGGACGCTCTGCGGTTCGGCCGACCCCACGGCGTGCACCGCACCAACCGCCCCGCAGGCGGAGTTTCGCACCGCCTCCGGGACGTGGCCGCGGGTCGGGGGCCTGATGCTGATCGTGGTTGGGACGCTCGGAATGCTGCTCCTGCTCGGCTTCATCGCGCTGCGACTGCTGGGTGCCGCGCTCGCGACGCTTCTCTACCTTCTGCTTGCTCCGCTGGCAGTGCTCGCCCCGGCGCTCGGAGACGCCGGGCGGGACGCGTTTCGACTCTGGCTCACGCGCCTACTCGGCGCCGCGCTGGCCAAGCTCGTCTACTCGGTCGCGCTGGGGGTCGTCCTGTTGATCGTGACGCTGTTGAGCTCGCTCGACGGCCTTGGCTGGTGGACTCAGTGGCTGCTCGTCTCGGTCTTCTGGTGGACGGCGTTCGAGCAGCGCCATCGGCTGCTCGGGCTCGTGATGCACGAGCGCGGCGAGCCTACACGCCGCGCGCCACTCGCCACGCGTGCGTGGCTCGCAGGTCGCAGCACTCGGGCGGGCCTGGGAGCCGCCGCGCTCACCGGTCGCCTGGTCGCCGGGACCGGCGGACGGGCGGTCGAGACGATCAAGCAGATCCGCGAGTTCCCGCAGGACGGCGGTGCGCTGAAGGTGCCCGTCGCGCCGGGCCGCTCCCGACGTTCCTCGAGCGCGGGTGGCGGCGCACCGCGCGACGCGCGACGCGAGCAGCGGCTGGAAGCGCGCGCCGGGCTCGCCGCACAGGTCGCGCGGATGCGCGATGCCGCCGCGCAAATACCGGCCCGGGATGTGGCGGGCGGCGCAGCGCAGCGTGGCGAGGTCGCGGATCTCGAGCTTCGCCGCTCGCGGATCGCGGCCGGCCTTCGCGCTGCGCA
>JBEKSK010000059.1:0-15536 GCA_049517155.1 Solirubrobacteraceae bacterium | reverse complement strand
AGATCATCGCGATGTAGTTGTCGAGCGAGTCGTGCCCGATCCCGTAGTAATTGGGAACGAACGCGCCTTCGGAGACGAGCGTCTGCGAAAGATAGGGGGCAGGCGAAGCGGCTCCGAACGTCGTCGCCTCGTCCTCGTTTTCGAGCACGATCACGAAGACGTGCTTGATGGCCGGCAGGGTGGAGCTAGACGCACCGGACTCGGCGACCCCCTCGAACGCGAAGAGCACCGCAACCGCGACGGCGAGGAGAGCCGGCAGGCGTCGCATCGCGGCGATCTTACCGATGGCGCTCCATGCTGACGGCGCCTGCCCGCGGGCGAGGTTGCCGCGTTGGCGCCGAGTGTGTTCGCCGGCGCCCGGACGTGAGCCGCATTCGCGGCCGACGCCTCAGCTCGGAGCAGGGCGCTGCCGCCGTCCGCGCGAGCGGCCGCCCTCAGAGATCGTGGCGTGCGAGCCTCAGGCCACGGTGGCGCTCGGGCTCGTCCAGCGCGCCCGCGGCGGGGACCATTTCGCTGGTGACGAGCCCGTGCTCGTCGGTCAGCTCGTCGATGATCTCGAACGAGCGCGCCGTGCGCTGCGGGGTGTCGATCGTCACCGTCACGACGGGAACCTGGCGGCGGACCTGCAGAAAGCGGTCGCCATGCGGCGGCTGGCTGCCGTGGAACCCCCAGATGCCGCGCAGGCTCGTGGCACCGGCGGCGCCCGACGTGCGCAGGCGGCGGATGATCTCCAGGTTGAGTGGCCTGCCGTCCCGGGTCGTGCTCTCGGAGGTGTAGACGGTCAGCTTCTGCCACAGCGGGAGCCCGCCCGCGTCGCTGCCCGGCAACTCGTGCGGGTTCGCCAGCAGGCGCCCGTCGCGCTTGCAGACGCGGACGCGCTCGAGCGTCATAAAGGGCTCGCGCAGCAGTTCACGCAGCTCGTCCGCGGCTGCGGCGATCAACTCGCCGGCCCCCACGGCGACGATCATCATCGGCACCTGCGTGTTGGCGGCGAAGAATCTCGCGCGGGTGCGCCGGCCGTCGCGCGTGCCGTCCACGCCGAGGAGCACGGAGGCGCCAGCGACGCCGCGGCGATGGAGCAGCTCGCACGCCGCGACGAACGCGGGCACACCGAACACGCGCTCCCGGCGGCCGGCGTAGATCGTCAGCTTCGCGTCGGCGCCGGGCAGCGGGGCGGTGCTCTCGCCGTCGAGCAACGCCGTGCGCTCAAGCGTGAGTAGGCCGCGGTGCTTGATCGCGAGCACGAGCTCGAGCGTCGACTCGATCCGCTCGCGCGTGTCGACCGCGATCGACACCACGGGCAGATCCTCGGAGAGCGAGAGCAGCGATCCTGTTCGCATCTGGCGCCGTTGACTGAAACCCTCGGAGCCCCGCAGCAGCACACTGGCAGCGATGCGCTGTGAACCGTAGAGGTCCAGCAGCTCGTCGGCGACCAGACCGCGGGCGCCGCGGTCGCGTTCACCAAAATAGGTCGCCAGTGTCAGGAAGTCCGTGTTCACAGATGAACCCCGATCAGTCGCCCGAGCGCGGCCGCGCCCGCGCCGGCCGCCAGGCCGGCGGCCACGTTGACCGCGGCGGGGGCGATGCCACCGTCCTCGGCGAGCCGCTGGGTCTCGAACATCCAGGTGGAGAACGTCGTGTATGAGCCGAGCAGAGCACTGCCGGCGAGTAGCAGCGCGTCCCCCGTCAGCGCGAGGCCGGTGAGCAGGCCGAGCGCGAAAGCACCGGTCGCGTTGATCACGAACGTGCCGAGCGGATAGCGCGAGCCGCTGCGGGCGCTGATCAGCGTGTCGAGTACGAAGCGCGCGCTCGCCCCGATCGCCCCCAGCGCCGCAACGGCTATCCACACCCACGCGCTCATGTGAGAGCTCGCGTGCGCCGCGCCAGCGACGTCGCGACCCAGATCGCCATGTAGCCCGCGGCGACGCTCGCCGCGGCGTAGGCGAGAGCCAGGCCGCCGCGGTGCGCGTCGACCATCTTGATCGCTTCGACCGCCATCGTCGAGAACGTGGTGTAGGCGCCGCAGAAGCCGGTCCCGAGCAGCGGCCGGCGGTAGCTGGAGAGCGGCAGCCGCTCCGCGAGGCGCGTAGCGAGGTAGGCGAGCACGAACGATCCCGTGACGTTGATCGCAAACGTCACCCATGGCCAGCCCGGTGGGCCGCCGGCGAAGGTCTCACCGAGCCAGACCCGCAGCAGCGCCCCCGCCGCGCCGCCGAGCGAGATCGCCCCCAGCTCACGTCTGTCAAAAGCCGCCACGTTGCTCGACCGACTCCCTTCGCGCAAATCGATTGGTCATTCGCGAAAGGAGTCATCAGCCCTCTTGCTGCCCGGGCGGTTCGCGGGCGGCCGGGACTGCCGACCGCGCATCAGGACTCCATCTGACGCCCAACAAGATAGCGCAGCGGCGATGGCGCGCAACGGTGCAACTCGCGGCTCGGGGTGTGCCGTCGGTCGAAAAGCGTCAGCGAACGACGGCGGTGCGACCGGCGAAGCGCGCGCGCGCGCCGAGCTCTTCTTCGATCCGCAGCAGCTGGTTGTACTTCGCGACGCGCTCGGAGCGGGCGGGGGCGCCGGTCTTGATCTGGCCGGTCGCGGTGGCGACGACGAAATCCGCGAGCAGCGCGTCCTCGGTCTCGCCGGAGCGGTGGGAGACGAAGCAGCGGTAACCGGCCTCGTGCGCCATCGCGATCGTGTCGAGGGTCTCCGTCAGCGTGCCGATCTGGTTGAGCTTGATCAGGATCGAGTTGGCGATGCCGGCGTCGATCCCGCGACGCAGGATCTTCGGGTTGGTGACGAAGATGTCGTCGCCGACCAGCTGGATGCGCTCGCCGATCCGGTCGGTCAGCGCCTTCCAGCCGTCCCAGTCGCCCTCCGCCATGCCGTCCTCGATCGAGACGATCGGGTAGCGCTCGATCAGCTGCGCGTAGTAGTCGACCAGCTCCGCCGAGCTCAGCGTGCGCCCCTCGCCGGCGAGGACGTAGGCGCCGTCGTGGAAGAACTCGCTGGCGGCCGGGTCCATCGCGATCGCGATGTCCTCGCCGGGGCGGTAGCCGGCGGCCTCGATCGCGGAGACCAGCAGCTCGAGCGGCGCCTCGTTGGACTCGAGCGCCGGCGCGAAGCCCCCCTCGTCGCCGACGCCGGTCGCGAGACCGCGCGAGTTCAGCGTGCTCTTCAGCCGGTGGTAGGTCTCGGTCGCCATCCGCATCGCCTCGGTGAAGCTCGTGGCGCCGACCGGCACGATCATGAATTCCTGGAAGTCGACGGGGTTGTCGGCGTGCGCGCCGCCGTTGAGCACGTTCAGCGCCGGCACGGGCAGGAGCGTCGCGTCCTCGCCGCCGAGATAGCGGTAAAGCGGCTGCTCGAGCTCGGCGGCCGCCGCGCGCGCGACCGCCAGCGAGGTACCGAGAATCGCGTTGGCGCCGAGGCGGGCCTTGTTGTCGGTGCCGTCCAGCGCGATCAGCGCGTGGTCGAGGCCCGCCTGGTCGGCGGCGTCGCGGCCTGCGACGGCGGCGGCGATCTCGCCGTTGACGTGGCCGACGGCGTTTGCGACGCCCTTGCCGCCGTAGGCGGCGCCGCCGTCTCG
This sequence comes from Solirubrobacteraceae bacterium, assembly GCA_049517155.1. Classification (GTDB taxonomy): domain Bacteria; phylum Actinomycetota; class Thermoleophilia; order Solirubrobacterales; family Solirubrobacteraceae; genus Palsa-513. The sequence continues at coordinate 11,953 of JBEKSK010000059.1, read as the reverse complement.
CAGTTCAACCGCCTCGTGCTCGCCGGTCGAGGCACCCGAGGGCACCGCGGCTCGGCCGAACGCGCCGGACTCCAGTCGCACGTCCACCTCGACGGTGGGATTGCCACGGCTGTCGAAGATCTGGCGGCCGTGGACGCGCGCGATTGCGGTCATCCGCCAGCAGTCTAGCGGCGCGCGTGGGACCGGCGATGTAACAAGTTGGTCGGCCGCCGGCCGGCTAGCGGCGGGTGCTGATGGGCAGCTCGGCGTCGGCGCGCCTGACCAACTCGGCGGCGCTGTCCTGCGCTGTGAGCGCGGACACGCCGAACTTGATCTCGCAGCGTTGGGTCGTGTCGGCCGCCAGCTCTGCCTGGACGGCGCCGAAGCGTGTGCGGGCGATCTCGACGGTCGCGTCGGACATCACGCAGAGGAACTCGTCGCCGCCCATGCGGACGATCAGGTCGTAGGAGCGCAGATGCCCGCGGATCGCCCGGACCGCGCGCTCGAGCAGGGCGTCGCCGGCGCCATGGCCCTGCGAGTCGTTGACCGCCTTCAGCCCGACGACGTCGATGTAGACGGTGGCGAGCCGGCCCGCGCTGCGGCGCGCGCGGTCGATCTCGTGTTCGAGGTCCGCGCGGCCGGCCGCGCGCGTGCGCGCTCCCGTCAGCTCGTCGGTCTCCGCGTGCGCCACGCGCTGGAGCAGCGCGTCACGATCGGTCTGGGCCTCCAGCCGGTCACGCGCCGCCTGCTCGCGATCGAGTGCGGCCTGTTCGCGGTCGGTCTCGGCGCGTGCGCGAAACTCGGCCGCCCAGGCGCGGTCGCCGGCGCCGTGGTGTGCGGGTTCGCTCGGGGCATTGTGCGACTCGCTACCGTCGGCGGAGAGCCCTGCGCCCGTCGCCAGCTCCTGGTCGCGTATCGCTGCCGCCTGGTCGCGCGCCGCCGCCGCCCGATCGCGGGCCCGAGCGACGGCATCGCGCGCCTTGGCTGCGTCGATCCGGTCCTCGGCGGCGTGGTCGCGTTGCCGGCTGCCGTGGTCGCGAATGTCGCGCGTGGTCTCATGCACCTGGGCGTCGCCGCCGTGCGCCAGGTCGAGGTCGCTGGCTGCCTGGTCGGTGTCCGAAGCGGTCTGGTCGGCGTCGGCCGAGGTCTGGTCGCTGTCCGAAGCGGTCTGGTCGGTGTCGGCGGCCGTCTGGTCGGTCTCGGACGCCCCCTGGTCGGTGCCGGACGCCCCCTGGTCGGCGTCGGCGGCGGTTGCGCCGGTGTCGGCCGCTTGCTGGGCAGCGTCGGCTGCGAACTGGGCGCTGTCGGCGGTGGTCTGGGCCTCATCAGATGCGCGCTGGTCGCTGGCGGAGGCGTTCTGGTCGGCGTTGGACGCGGACCGCCCGGCGTCGGAGGCCGACTGGTTGACGTCGGCTGCGCGCTGGGCGGTGTCGGCCGCGGTCTGGGCACTGTCGGCCGCGGACTGGGCACTGTCGGCCGCAGTCTGGGCGCTCCACGCGGTCTTGGCGCTGGAGGCCGTTTCGGCGCTGGAGGCGGTCTGGGCACTGTCGGCCGCGGTCTGGGCGCTGTCGGCCACCGTCTGGGCGTCGTTGGCCACGGTCTGGGCGGTCGATGCGGTCTGCGCGCTCGACGCCGTCTGGGCGGTGGACGCGCTGCGGGCGCTGTTGGCGGCCCACTGGTTGTTGTCGGCGGCGGTCTGGGCGCTGTCGGCCGCGGTCTGCGCGTTATCGGCCGCGGTTTGCGCCGTGTCAGAGGCGATCTGTTCGCTGTGGGACGCGGACTGTTTGGCGTTCGAGGCTGTCCGGTTCGCGTCCGCCGCGATCTGCGCGTCGTCGGCCGCGCTCTGCGCGCTGTCAGCCGTCGTCTGCGCGCGATCCGCATGCTTCTGGCGATTCTCACGCGAACCCGAAACCGGGGGGCCCGGTTGGTGGTCGCTGCGTTCGACCCTTGGGTCGATGCTTTCACCCTGCGGTGGGTCGCCCACGACCTGTCTCCAAATGGGTAGCAGCGTGTCTCAGAGATCCACGCAGCTACCGATCGATCAACCGATACTAGACCCTATGGATTGCCGGTCGCTCGTGGTGAGGGTTGAGTTGGTCGCCACCACGCGCATGGATGCGCGGGGGCCGGGCGCCACAGTGGCCACCTGGCGGCGCTCAGGAGGGCGGATCGAGTGGCGTGCCGAGCGCCTTGACGGCCTCATCGACGGAGGCGAACAGGTGGTCTGCGCCGATCCGCGCAAGCAGGCCGCTGCGGCGCAGGCCGTCGATCGCGTGCTCGCCGGCGCGCGCGACCGCGAACGCGACGTGGTCGTGGTCGAGCTCGTCGAGGATCTCCGCGAGCGCCCGGGAGCCGGTGTAGTCGACGTCGTGCATGCCGAGGGCGTCGAGCACCAGCAGCCGCGGTGGCTGCTTCGCACGCTCGAGCGAAGCCTCAACCTGCGCGCGGAAGTGGATCGCGTTGGCGTACCAGAGCGGGGTCGCGAACAGGAGCGCCAGTACGCCCGGCTGCGGGGCGGCGTCCCTGCTGGCGCTGAGCGCAACCCAGCTAGTCGTGCCCGGGATGCGGCCGAGCTCGTGGAGCTGGGGGCGTGCGCTGAGGCGGGTCCGGTCGAGGATCGCGAGGCCGACGGCGACGCCGATGCCCTGCTCTACCCCGGCGAGCGCGACGGTCAGCAGCGTGACCACGGCCAGGGCGAGCTCGAAGCGGTCAAAGCGCGCGATCGCGACGAGGTCGCGGACGTGGAAGATCCGCGTCGCGATGAAGAGCAGCACCGCGGCGAGCGTGGCCAGGGGCACATCCTTCAGCAGCCCGGCCGCTGGGATCAGCGCCAGCATCGCCGCCGCCGCGCCGAGGCCGGCGGCCTGCGTGCGCCCGCCGGCTGAGGCGGTCGCCGCCGTCCGGGCCGGACTCGCGTTGACCGGAAAGGCGCCAAGCAGCCCGGCCGCGATGCTGCCGGCGCCGACGCCGACGAAGTCGCGCCCGACGTCGACCTCGTAATGCCCGAGGTCCGCGAACGCGCGGGTCGTCGCCGCGGACTGGCTGACGACGACGAGTGCGACGACGCCGGCGACGGGCGCGACGCTTGCGATCGCCGGCCACGACACGTCGAACAGTCCCAGGCGTGGCGCGCCGTGCGCGATCGCGCCGAGGACCGCGACGCCGTGCGCGTGGAGCCCGAACACGCCGACCGCGACGGTCGAGCCGACCAGGCCGACCAGCGCGCCCGGCAGCTTGCGGTCGATCCGCTCGGCCGCGACCACGACCGCGAACACCGCGGCGCCGATCGCGAGCGTCCAGCCGCTCGTGTCGCCCAGGTGCGAGACGACGGCCGAGACGCGGCTGAGCGTCGAGCCGCTGACAGGCGGCAGGCCGAACAGGTCAGGCAGCTGATGCACGACGATGATCACCGCCACCCCCGCGAGGAAGCCGGTGATGATCGGGGCGGACAGGAACTCCGCGATCCAGCCGAGGCGAAGCAGGCCGATCAGCGCGACGATCGCGCCGACCATCACCGCGAGAATTCCGACCAGGTCCACATAATGGGGAGAGCCGGCGGGCGCGAGGCGCATGACGGCGACCGCGAAGAGGGGGGCGATCGTCGAGTCGGCGCCGACCGACATCTGCGGGTTGGAGCCGAGCAGAGCGAACAGCACCGTGCCGGCGACGAACGCGTAGAAGCCGGTGATCGCCGGCATCCCGGCCAGTCGCGAGGTGGCGAGCTGCTCGGGCACCGCGATCACGAGCAGCGTCAGCGCCGCGAGCAGATCGGGTGTCGCCCAGGCCCGGCTGTAGCCGTGCAGGGAGGGGAAGAGGAGCCCGCTGCGGCGCCTGGCGGCGGCGCGCGAGCGCCCGACCGGCGCGTGAATGTCGTCCGTCGGGCTCGACAGGCGGCGCAGTGTTCCCCGGCCCCAGCTTGGCACCGGGGCATCATCGCTCACCCGGCCGACCCGGCGGGCGGGCGGCGCCGCGCCCCCCTGCGCGTGGGCGCGGTTGCGCGCGCCGGGCGCTGCTGGCAGGGTTGCGGGCATGACCCGACCGACGCCGCAACTGCGCACCGAGCGCCTGCTGCTGCGCGGCTGGCGCGCATCCGACCGCGAGGCCTACGCGGCGCTGAACGCTGATCCGGCGGTGCGGGAGTTCTTCCCAGAGCGCCTCACGCGCGCGCAGAGCGACGCGCAGATCGCGGTCTTCGTGGACCACTTCGACCAGCACGGCTTCGGCATGTGGGCGCTCGAGCTCGTCGCCACCGGCGAGCTGATCGGCTTCACCGGCATGGACCTCGCGACCTACGACGCCCACTTCGCCCCGGCGATCGAGATCGGCTGGCGCCTCGCCCGCGACGCCTGGGGCCACGGCTACGCCACCGAGGCGGCGCTCGCCGCGCTCGCGTTCGCCTTCGATCAGCTCGAGTCCGGCGAGATCGTCGCCTGCACGGTGCCGGCGAACCGCCGCTCGCGGGCGGTGATGGAGCGCCTGGCGATGACGCACGACCCGCGCGAGGACTTCGACCACCCTGAGGTCGCGGCCGGCCACCCGCTGTGCCGTCACGTGCTCTACCGGCTGAGCGCGGAGCGCTGGCGGCAGCGCGCGGGGGCGTAGGGGCGCAGGCCGGGCATCCGGCGCGAACGCCGCGCGGCGCGGCGCGGCGCGACCTCACGGACCGCGGCGCTGCCGCGTTTAGCACTCACGACCGACGCGCTCGCGGGCGCGCCGCCGGCCCGCCACAGACCAGGAGAAACGATGACCGAACTTCGCCTCTACGACTACGCCGCCTCAGCCAACTGCTTCAAGGTGAGGCTGGCGCTCGCGCAACTGCGCCTGCCCTGCGAGCGCGTGGCGGTCGACATCTTCGCCGGGGAGACCCTGACCGAGGAGTTCCGCGCGATCAACCCGGCGCGCACGACGCCCGTGCTCGAGATCGGCGGCGGTGATGGCGCGACCTATCTGCGCGAGTCCGCCGCGATCCTCTTCTACCTCGCCGAGGGCACCGCGCTGCTGCCGCCCGGGCGCCTCGCGCGCGCGCAGGTCATCCGCTGGCTGATCATCGAGCAGACCGACGTCATCCCGACGATGGGCGGGCTGCGCTTCCGCCTCGCGACCGGCCGCCTGCATGCCGGCGATCCCGAGGCACGCCGGCGCTTCACGGCCGCGACCGAGGTTCTCGCGCTCTACGACGAGCACCTCGCCCGCCACGACTTTCTCGCCGGCGATGCGTACTCGATCGCCGACATCGCCGGCTACGCCTACATCCACGTCGCCCCACAGGCGGGCCTCGGCTTCGAGCGCCACCCGTCGCTGCGGGCGTGGCTCGCGCGGGTCGAGGCCCGTCCCGGCTTCATCAACGACCTCGCGCCCTATCCGGGCAACGCGCGGGCCGGCGTGTCGCGCTCGATCTACGACGCAGCGAACACGGACGGCTGACGGCGCAGGCGCGCCGGATCAAAGCGCGCGAGGACATCGACTGAGCTCATCACGGCGCCCGGCGGTGCGAGCCCTGCGCTCGCGGCCAGCCAGCCGACCACCGTCTCGACGCTCTCACCGAGCGCGAGCCGCTGCGCCAGCGTGGCGCCACCGGCGCGCTTGGCGAGGCGGCGGCCGTCGGCGTCCAGTACGAGTGCCACGTGGGCGTGGCGGGGGACGGGCAGACCAAGCAGCCGCGCAAGCAGGATCTGGCGTGCCGTCGTCGCCAGCAGGTCGTCGCCGCGCACCACCTCGCCAATCCCCTGGTCGGCGTCGTCCACGACCACGGCGAGGTTGTAGGCGGGCGCGTCGGTTGCCCGCCGCAGTCGGGGGTCTCCGCGCCAGAGCACGAAGTCATCGACGATCGCCTCGGTCTCGCCCGCCAGGCGATCGCTGAAGCGCAGATGCTGCCCGCCGGCGTCAAGCCGCCAGGCAGCCGGCGCGCCGGCGCTCGCCCGCGCCGAGCGCTCGCGCGCCGAGAGCCCGCGGCAGCTGCCCGGGTAGACGCCCTCGCCGGACGCCGCATCCGCGGCATGCGGCGCCGCCGACGCGCCGCGGATCTCCGCGCGGCTGCACCAGCAGGGATAGACGCGCCCCTGCGCCGCGAGCTCCTCGAACGCGGCGCGGTGGCGCTCGTGGCGCTCGCTCTGGCGGGCTGGCGGCTCGTCCCAGTCGATCCCGATCCGCTCGAGGTCGGCGATGATCGAGGCCTCGTGCTCACGGCGCGAACGCTGCGGGTCGAGGTCCTCGATGCGCAGCAGGAAGCGGGCGCCCTGCGAGCGCGCGAAGCACCATGCCAGCAGGGCGGTGCGCAGGTTGCCGAGATGCGCCGGCCCGCTCGGGCTGGGTGCATAGCGACCGTCGGCGGCGCTCTCGTGGGCCACACCGCCAGCATCCCACGTGGGGCCGCCTCGATATTCCCCGCGCTCGCCGGCCCCAGGCGCGGCGGATCGAGACACTCTCCAGGCGGGCCACACCTGCCTACTCGTCTCGCGCACCGTTGCCGGCTACGACGCTGCTCGCGCTCGCCGTCGCGGAGGACCGCGCGGCGGCGCTCTGATCGGGTAGCGTGCGCCGCGATGGCAGCTGAGCTTGCCTGCATCGACGGCCAACTACTCGACGCGGCGTCGGCCGTGATCGGGGTCACCGATCAGGGGCTTCTGCGCGGCGACGGCGTGTTCGAGGTCGTGCGGCTCTACGACGGCGTCCCCTACGCGCTGGACGAGCACCTCGCGCGCCTGGAGCGCTCGGCCGCAGGGCTGCGGCTGCCGCTTGACGCCGAGGCCTTCCGTGCGGACGTCGCGGCGCTTGTGGCCGCGCGCGAGCCGGCCGACGAGCTCGTGCGGATGCTCGCCACGCGCGGCGGGCGCCGCATCGTGCTGACCGAGCCGATCGCGGCGATACCGCCGGCGCTGCACCTCGTGCCGGTCACCTACGCGCCGCCGCGGCTGCTCGACGCCATCAAGTCGCTCTCCTACGCCGCCAACATGCTGGCTTCGCGGATCGCCCGCGAGCAGGGTGGCGACGAGGCGCTGCTCGTCACCCCGCACGGCCGTGTGCTCGAGTGCCCGACGTCGTCGTTCTTCATCGTCCGCGACGGCGAGGTCTGGACGGCGCCGCTGCGCGATCACGTGCTCGACTCGATCACGCGCCGCGTCGTGCTCGCCGTCGCGGCGGTGCGCGAGGAACCGATCGAAGTGGACGCACTCGCGCGCGCCCAGGAGGCCTTCGTCGCCTCGACCCCGTTCGAGGTCACGGCCGTGCGCGCGGCAGGCGTGCACCGCTACGACGCGCCCGGACCGCGCACGCGCGAGATCGCGCTGCTGGTGCGCGAGCGGATCGCGTCGGAACTGCGCTGATGCGCGTCGCCACCGTGCTCGGCAACCGCCCGCAGTTCGTCAAGGCTCGAGATCTCCGGCGGCTCCAACAGCTCGCAGCTCGGGCGCATGGTCGTGGCGCTTGCGCCGCTGCTCGCGGACCTCGCGCCGGACGTCGTGCTGCTCTACGGCGACACCAACTCGACGCTGGCCGGCGCGCTCGCGGCCGCCGATCTGGGCACAGCGGTGGCCCACGTCGAGGCGGGGATGCGGTCGTTTGACCGAAGCCTGCCGGAGGAGCGAAACCGCGTGCTCACCGATCAGCTCTCGCAGCTCCTGCTGTGCCCGACCCACTCGGCGGCGGCGCAACTGACCCGCGAGGGCGCACCGGGCCACGCGGTCGTCGTGGGGGACGTGATGGTGGACGTCGCCTACGCGACGCGCGAGCGCGCGCTGGCACGCACGCAGACGCTCGCGCGCTACGGCGTGGCGCCCGGCCAATACGTGCTCGTCACCGCGCACCGCGCCGCCAACGTCGATGACCCGGCGGCGCTCGAGCGGCTGGTGGCGCTGCTCGAGGCGGTCGGGGGAAACCTGCTCATGGCGGTCCACCCCCGCACCCGCGAGCGGCTTGAGCGACACGGCCTTTATGCCCGGGCGGCGAAAGCCGCCTCATTGACAGACCCGCTCGGCTATCTCGACTTCGCCGCGTTGCTCTGCCAGGCGAGCGCGGTGCTGACCGACTCTGGCGGCGTGCAGAAGGAGGCCTATCTCGCCGGCGTGCGCTGCGTCACGCTGCGCGAGAGCACCGAGTGGACCGAGACCGTGGAGGCCGGCTGGAACACGCTGGTCGGGCTCGACGCAGCTGCGGCGCTCGCGGCACTGGGGCGCCCGGCGCCGGCGCTGCGCCCGCCGCTGTGGGGCGACGGGCACGCCGGCGCGGCCGTCGTCGCCGCGCTCGAGGACTACGCGGCGGCCTGAGCGGGGCTCGTCGCGGCGCCCGCGCCCGAGGCTCGCGGCCGCGCTCGCCGGCGGGCTACGCGGTGGCCTGGGCGACCAGCGTCTGGGCGCCGGCCGCGGTCCAGATCGTCTGCTCGCGCGCCGGCCCGACGCCGATCATCGCGACCGGCACGCCGATGAAATCGGCGATGAAGGCGAGGTAGTCGCGCGCGGCCGCCGGCAGCTCGGACTCCTCGCGGCATTCGCCGATGTCCTCGCTCCAGCCCTCGAGCTCGACGTACTCGCCGACCGCGTGATGGAGCACCGACTGGTGGTAGGGGAAGTGGTCGAAGATCGCCTCGTCCTCGCCGCGGTAGCGCGTGCACACCAGGATCCGCTCGAAGCCCGAGAGCACGTCGAGCTTGGTGATCGCGAGCGCTGAGAGCGTGTTCAGACGCGAGGCGTAGCGCAGCGCCACGAGGTCGAGCCAGCCGATCCGCCGCGGGCGCCCGGTCGTCGTGCCGTACTCGCCGCCGATCCGGCGGATCTCCTCGCCCAGCTCGTCGTCGAGCTCGGTCGGGAACGGGCCGGCGCCGACGCGCGTCGCGTAGGCCTTGCAGACGCCCCAGATCTCGTCGATGTCGCGCGGGCCGACGCCCGCCCCCACGCAGGCCGCGCCGGCGATCGGGTTCGACGAGGTGACGAACGGGTAGGTGCCGTGGTCGATGTCGAGCATCGCGCCCTGTGCGCCCTCGAACAGCACGATGCGATCAGCCTCGAGCGCATCCCACACCAGCCGCGCGCAGTCTGCGATCTGGGGCGCCAGCTGGTGGCCGTATGTGACGTACTGCTCGACCATCGCGTGCAGGTCGAGCATCGGGTCGCGGGCGTAGGGGCGCAGCGCGAGGCGCTTGGGCTCGAGCGCCGCGGCGATCTTCTTGCGCAGGATCTTCTCGTCCAGCATGTCCTGCACGCGGATCCCCAGCCGCGCCGCCTTGTCGGCGTAGCAGGGGCCGATGCCGCGGCGCGTGGTGCCGATCTGCAGCGTGCCAAGGCGCGTCTCGCCGGCATGGTCGAGCAGCAGGTGGTAGGGCATGATCAGGTGGCAGTTGGCCGACACCTTCAGGCCGCTGGTGTCGACGCCCGAGGCGCGCAGCGACACGAGCTCATCGATCAGCACCTTCGGGTCCACGACGACGCCGTTGCCGATGATGCAGCGCTTGCCGGGGTAGAGGATCCCCGAGGGCACGAGGTGGAACTTCCATTCGCGCGTGCCCCGCACGATCGTGTGCCCGGCGTTGTTGCCGCCCTGAAAGCGCACGACGGCGTCGGCCCGCTCGGCGAGCAGGTCGGTGATCTTTCCCTTGCCCTCATCGCCCCATTGGGCGCCGACGATGACGATTCCCGGCATGAGCGGGAGTTTAGTGGGCGGCTGCGCCGCCCCGGGCAGGACGCTCGCGGGTGGCGAGGCGGGCTGGGGGCTGCGCGGCGGTCAGGGTGTCGCGGGCGCGGCGTCCGCGACACCGTAGGCGACGCGGCGGGCATCTTCGCCGAAGAACGGCAGGATCTCGCACATTCCCTCAAGGCGCGAGACGGTCCGTTCGCCCAGCTGGGCGGCCAGCTCGTCGCGGCCGAGGTTGGAGGTGACGATCGTCGAGCGCTCATCCTCGTAGCGGGCGTTGATGATCGTGTAGAGCTGCTCGAGCACCCAGTCGGTGCGGTGCTCGGCGCCGAGGTCGTCGATGTGCAGCAGGTCGGCGGCGGCGAGGCGGTCGAGGAAGTCGAGCACGCCGCCGCCGCTGCTCGTGTTGCCGCGCGAGGGGGAGTCGATCGACTCGCGGATCACGCTGAGCAGGCGCGGGCAGGAGTAGATCGCGACGGTGCGCCCAGCGTCGATCGCGGCCTTCGAGACGATCATCGCGAGCGCCGTCTTGCCGGTGCCGAAGCTGCCTGTCAGCCACAGCCCGTTGCCCTGGTCGAGGTTGGCGGAGATGGCGCGGACGAACTGGCGGATCTCGCGCACCTGGGTCGGGCAGCGCCGCTCGATGTCGATCACGTCCGAATGCTCGAAGGAGATCGCCCGGTAGCGCTTGGGGATGCGCGCCTCGAGCGCCCTCGCGCGTGTCGCCGCGATCCGCAGCGCGCGACAGCGGCAGTCGCGCGCGGTCGCGGTCTGCTCGTCGATCAAAAAGCCGCTGCCGTCGCAGATGCCGAACTCGCAGGGGTGGGTGGCGCCGCCGGCCGGGTTGATTGCCATCGTGCTCCCAGGATAGAGGCGGCTGCGGCCCTCGCCGCGCGAGTGGGGCGCTGCCGGCGCTCCTTGCGAGCAATCTGCGCGTTTCGCGTATCGTCGCGGCTGCGAACGGCTTTTGGAATGACTGACACCTGAGAAGGAGAGCGGGGATGGCGGAAACCACACTTGCGACGGTGGAACTGGGCTCGACCGGCCTGCAGATCACGAGGGTCGGATTCGGTGCGTGGGCGCTTGGCGGCGGCGACTGGGAGTTCGGCTGGGGAGACCAGGACGACAGCGAGTCGATCGACACGATCGGCCACGCGCTGGCGCTCGGGATCAACTGGATCGACACCGCCGCCGGCTACGGCTTCGGCCATTCCGAGCAGGTCGTCGGGCGCGCGATCGCCGGCCTGCGCCCGGCGCCGCACGTCTTCACGAAGTGCGGTCTGGTCGAGGGCCCGGGGCGCACGGTGCTGCGGAGCCTGGAGCGCGACTCGATCCGCCGCGAGTGCGAGGCGAGCCTCGCCCGGCTCGGCGTCGAGGCGATCGACCTCTACCAGATCCACTGGCCGCGGCCGCCGGAGGACATCGAGCAGGGCTGGTCGGCGCTGGTCGAGCTGCGCGACGAGGGGCTCGTGCGCCATATTGGGGTCTCCAACTTCAACGCCGAGCAGCTGGCGGCGATCGGCGCGATCGCGCCGGTGGAGACGCTTCAGCCGCCCTACTCGCTGATCTCGCGCGGCGCCGAGGAGGAGCTCCTGCCGTACGCGCAGCGCGAGGGGATCGGCGTGATCGTCTACTCGCCGATGGGCTCGGGCATGCTGACCGGGGCGATGACGCGCGAGCGGATCGAGCGGCTGCCCGACAACGACTGGCGCAAGCGAAGCGACAACTTCAACGAGCCACGCCTGCGCGAAAATCTCGCCACGGCCGAGCGGGTCGTCGCGGTCGCGGCGCGGCTTGGCGTCTCGCCCGGAGCGGTCGCGATCGCCTGGACGCTGCGCAACCCCGCGGTCGATGCGGCGATCGTCGGCATGCGCCGGCCCGACCAGGCCGATGAGCTGATCGCCGGGGCCTCGCTTGAGCTGAGCGACGCCGACGCCGCCGAGATCGAGGGCCGCTGATCGTCCGGCCGCCGTGTCGGCGGGCCGGCCGGCGGGCCGGGCGGCGCGGTGGCGGGCCGGGCGGCGGGCGGTGGTGGATCAGCGGGGGCGGGCGAGCCGGACTCGCCGGCGTCTGAGCCGACGCGCCGCGGGGCGGCAGGGCGGTGGTGGATCAGCGAGGGGCGGGCGGTGCGGCCCGGTCGACGCTCGAGCTGACGCGCCGTGTGGCGGCAAGGACCGCGCCGGCGCCCGCCGCGAGCCCGGCGCCGAGCGCGCACGTCGCCGTCCAGCCGTAGCTCGTGTAGATCAGCACCGAGAGCGTCGAGCCGACCACGCCGCCGAGGAACACCGCGACCATGTAGGCGGTCGTCAGCCTGCTTCGTGCGTGCGCCGCCAGCCGGTAGATCGTCGTCTGG
>JBEKSK010000058.1:0-11299 GCA_049517155.1 Solirubrobacteraceae bacterium | reverse complement strand
CCACGCTGCCAACGGCGACGCGCCGGCGGCCGAGATCGTCGAGCCGCCCAGCGGCGACGATCTGCCCGCCCCGCCGGACACCGGCGAGCGCCCGGACGGGCCCGACGTCAACGCGGTGCCCGATGCGCCCGACGTTGACGAGCTGCCGCAGGCACCCGACGCCGACGATCTGCCCGGCGCCGAACCGGCGGTCGCGCCGGGCGCACCCGAAGCCACCTAGCCGGGCTGGCGGCGCCTCGTCTGCCATACTCCTTCGTCGCGATGCCCAAGATGAAGACACACTCCGGCGCCAAGAAGCGCTTCAAGCTGACCGCCACCGGCAAGGTCAAGGGTAGGCACGCCTTCACGAGCCACATCCTCGAGAAGAAGTCACCCAAGCGTAAGCGCCATCTGGGCCAGGACGCGATGATCTCCGACCACGACGCGCCGCGGATCAAGAAGATGCTGGGGGTCGGCAAATGACCCGCGTCAAGCGCTCCCTGCACGCGAAGAAGAAGCGCCGCGCGACGCTCGAGCTGACCAAGGGCTTCCGCGGCGAGGCCAACTCGAATTACAAGCGGGCGAAGGAAGCGCTGATGAAGGCGGACGCCTACGCCTACCGCGACCGGCGCAACCGCAAGCGCGACTTCCGCCGCCTGTGGATCACCCGGATCAACGCCGCCGCCCGCGAGTGCGGCATGAGCTACTCGCAGCTGATCCACGGGCTTGCGCTGGCCGGGATCACGCTCGACCGCAAGGTGCTGTCCGACATCGCCGTGCGCGATCCCGAGACCTTCCGCCGATTTGCCGACGCCGCCCGCGAGGCTTCGGCTGCCTGACCACGCACGCCGAAAGCAATCACCTCCCGGGCGCCGCTCCTCAAGGACGGCGCCTTTTTTTGTGCAATGACAATCACCTCCCCCACAAATCAGCATCTGCGCGAAATCCGCAAGCTCGCGCGCGCCCCGGCGCGGAGGAGCTCGCGCCGCTTCGTTGTCGAGGGAGAGGATCTTTTAGCGGCGGCTGCCGCCGCCGGGATCTCACCGCTCTATGTGCTCTGCGTGCAAGGCCACGAATCGGCGCGCGACGCCGGCTGGCTCGAGGTCGCGCCCGCGCTGCTCGCAAAGGTGTCGGCGCTCGGGTCCTCCGCTCGCGTGATCGGCGTCTTCGAGCAGCGCTTCGGCCTGGCGTCCGGGCCGCTGGCGGTGGCACTGTGGGGGGTCGGCGATCCAGGCAACGTCGGCACGATCATCCGCTCGGCGCACGCCTTCGGCGCCTCCGCCGTCGCGCTCGGGCCGGGCAGCGCCGACCCCTACGGACCAAAGGCGGTGCGCGCCTCGATGGGGGCGATCTTCGCGGTGGAGATCGCCGGCTTCACGGGGATCGCCGAGCTGCCGGGACGGGTCATCGCGCTCGTGCCCGGGGCCGGTGCGCCGCTGGCGGGCCCGATCGAGGGCACGGCGACGCTGCTGCTGGGGGGCGAGCGCGAGGGATTGCCGGCGGAGTTGCTCGCCGGTTGCCACGAGGTCGTCCACATCGCGCAGGCGGCGGGGGACTCGCTGAACGTCGCGATGGCCGCGACTGTGGCGTTGTACGAGGCGACTAGGATGGCCGCGGCATGAGCGCTCTGGAGCGGATAGCGGCACTGCGCGCACAGGCGGAGACGGAGATCGCCGCGGCGCCCGACAGCGCCGCACTCGAGGAGCTGCGCATCGCATACCTCGGCCGCAAGGCGGAGCTGCCGCAGCTGCTGCGCGGCGTCGGCGAGCTCGAGGCCGCCGAGCGCTCGGCGGTGGGCGCCGCCGCCAACGCGGCGCGCCAGGCCCTCGCCGCGCTGATCTCGCAGCGCGAGGCGCAGCTCGCCGGCGCCGAGCTCGACGCGCGCCTGCAGTCCGACCGCTTCGATGTGACGCTGCCCGGCGCTCCCGCCTTCGCCCGCGGACACCTGCACCTGCTGACCCAGACCCGGCGCGACCTCGAGGACGTCTTCATCGGGCTCGGCTTCCGGATCGCCGAAGGCCCCGAGATCGAATCGACGGCCTACAACTTCGACGCACTGAACACCGATCTCACACATCCCTCGCGAGCTCGCAGTGACACCTTCTATGTCAGCGACGAGGTCGTCCTTCGCACGCACACCTCACCGGTGCAGGTGCGCTCGATGATGGCATCGCCGCCGCCGCTGTATGTGGTCGCACCGGGGCGGGTGTTCCGCCTCGACCACGATGCCACCCACACGCCCCAGTTCCACCAGCTCGAGGGCCTCGCGGTGGACGACGGGATCACGCTCGCCGACCTGAAGGGAACGCTGCTCGCGTTCGCTCGCGCGATCTTCGGCGAGCAGCGCGAGGTGCAGCTGCGCCCGGACTTCTTTCCCTTCACCGAGCCGAGCGTCGAGGTCGACGTATCGTGCTTCAACTGCAAACAGGGTTACCTGCGGGACGGCTCGCGCTGTCCGCTGTGCAAGGGCTCCGGCTGGCTCGAGATCCTCGGCGCCGGGATGGTCGACCCGAACGTCTTCGCCTACGTGCGCGAGTACGGCTACGACCCCGAAGTCGTAACGGGATTCGCCTTCGGCATGGGCATCGAGCGGATCGCGATGCTCCGCCACGGCGTTCCCGACCTGCGGCTGTACTTCGAGAACGACGTGCGCTTCCTCGAGCAGTTCGGGGCCCGCTGATGGCCGGCGTGGACGATCGCAGCGTGTGCCGCCGCAGCCGTGGCGTCGAACGATCCGCCGGCCGGTGCGACTGATGCTCGTGCCGCTCGAATGGCTGCGCACGTACGCCGACCCTGCGCTCACAACGGCGGAGCTGGCGGCACGTCTGACGCTGACCGGAACCAAGGCCGAGCGCTGGTTCCGCCACGGCCCGCCGTCCGGCGAGCACTACGTAGTCGGGCTCGTGCGCGAGGTGGCCCCGCACCCCGACGCCGACCGTCTGCGCGTCTGCCGCGTCGAGCTCGGCGAGGCCGAGCCGGCCACGATCGTCTGCGGCGCGCCGAACGTCGCGGCCGGCCAGACCGTCGCGGTCGCGCGGCCCGGCGCGCAGCTGCCCGACGGCCGCACGCTGCGCGCCGCAAAGCTGCGCGGCGTGATCAGCGAGGGGATGATCCTCGCGACCGACGAGATCGCCCTCGGCGGCGACCACGCGGGGATCCTCGTGCTCGAGGACGGGCCCGCCGCGGGCACGCCGCTCGCGCAGGTCCTGCCGCTCGGCACCGACGTGATCGAGTTCGAGATCACACCCAACCGCCCGGACTGCCTGAGCGTCTATGGCATCGCGCGCGAGGCCGCCGCCGCGACCGGCGCCCAGCTTGGCCCACCGCCGTGGAGCGACGACGCGGGCACGCTCGAGGGCGAGCCGGCGGGGATCGAGATTGCCGTCGAGTGCCCGGATCTGTGCCCGCGCTTCACCGCGCGCGTGTTCGAAGACGTAACGATCGGCCCCTCGCCGCTGTGGCTCGCGGCCCGCCTGCTCGCTGCCGGCATGCGCCCGATCTCAAACGTCGTCGACATCACCAACTACGTGATGCTGCTGAGCGGGCAGCCCCTGCACGCCTTCGACCTCGACCGGGTCGCCGGTGGCCGCCTGCGGGTCCGCCGCGCGCTGGACGGCGAGACGATCGAGACGCTCGACGGCGTGACCAGGACGCTCGACCGCGACATGGTCGTGATCTGCGACGACGCGGGCCCGACGTCGATCGCGGGCGTGATGGGCGGCGAGCACTCCGAGGTAGGCGCCGCCACGACGCGCGTGCTGCTCGAGGCGGCGAGCTGGAACGGCGCGAACATCCAGCGCAGCGCGGTCCGCCTAGGATTGCGCAGCGAGGCCTCGGCGCGGTTCGAGAAGGGACTGTCGGTTGGCAGCACACTCGAGGCCCAGGCGGTTGCCACGGCGCTGATCGTCGAGCTCTGCGGCGCGCGGGTGCTGCCCGGCACGATCGACGTCGGCGGCCCGGGCGAACCGCCGCCGGCGCTGACACTTCGCCCGGCGCGCGTGGCGGCCCTGCTCGGCAGTGCGATCGCGGCTGAGCGCTGCAGCGAGATCCTGACCTCGCTCGGCTTCGCGGTGGACGCGCGCCCGGACGCCGCGCTCGCCGTCGGCGTGCCGCACTTCCGCCGCGGCGACGTGACGCGCGAGGTCGACCTGATCGAGGAGGTCGCTCGCATCGACGGGCTCGAGCGGCTGCCGGCGACGCTGCCGCCACGCCGCGGCGCGGCAGGACGGCTGAGCCACTCGCAGCTGCTGCGCCGGCGCGCGCAGGACACCCTCGCTGCGCGCGGCCTTTACGAGATCGTCGGCTGGAGCTTCGCCGAGCCGGCGCTGCTCGAGCGGCTGCGGATCGGGCCGGGCGATCCGATGCGCGAGGTCGTGATGATCGAGAACCCGCTGTCTGAGACCTGGTCGATCATGCGCCCGACGCTGCTCGGCTCGCTGCTGGACGCCGCCGAGCACAACCGCGCCCGTGGCGTGCGCGACCTGGCGCTGTTCGAATCGGGGACCGTCTATCGCGCCGCGCCGACGGGGCCACTCGCGGCCGAGCATCACGCGCTCGGTGTGCTGATCGCCGGCGAGGTGGCGCCGGCGAGCTGGCGCGGGGAACCGGCTGTGGCCGCCGGCTTCTTCGCCGCCAAGGGGCTGCTCGCGGCGGTGCTCGACACGCTCGGCGTGCAATGG
This sequence comes from Solirubrobacteraceae bacterium, assembly GCA_049517155.1. Taxonomy (GTDB): domain Bacteria; phylum Actinomycetota; class Thermoleophilia; order Solirubrobacterales; family Solirubrobacteraceae; genus Palsa-513. The sequence goes on along the minus strand of JBEKSK010000058.1, from coordinate 6,641 downwards.
CGCGCGGCCGCCGGCGAGTGGCCGTTCCTGCATCCCGGGCGCTCCGCGTCGGTGTTCGCCGGCGAGACGCGACTGGGTTTCCTGGGCGAGCTGCACCCGCTGGTCGCGGCGGCGTGGAACCTCGACGCGGCGGCCGTCTGGGCGATCGATCTCGACCGGGCCGCCGAACTCGCGCCGGAGCTCGTGCGCTACGCGCCGTTCGTCGAGTACCCGGCGGTGCGCGAGGACCTCGCGGTGATCGTCGCGCAGGACTGCCCGGCCGCCGATGTGGTCGCCCTCGTGCGCGAGGCCGGCGGTGGCGAGCTTGAGCGCGTGGAGATCTTCGACGTCTACCACGGCGCGCAGGTGGGGGAGGGGCGCGTGTCGCTCGCGCTGCACCTCGAATTCCGCGCCGCCGACCGCACACTGACCGACGAGGACGTCGCGCTTGCCCGGCGCGCGATCGCCGCGGCCCTGCAGGCGCGGCTTGGCGGTGAGTTGCGTGGCTGAGCGCCCCAGGTTGACTGTGATCGGCGCCTCCGGCTACGCGGGTGCGATCGCCGCCGCCCTGCTGTGGCGCCACCCCGGATTCGAGCTTGCCGCGATCACCGCGCGCGAAGATGCCGGCCGCCCGCTGCACGAGCTCTACCCACACCACCGTGTGCCGCTCGTGCTCGAGCAGCTCGATCTCGATCGCGCCGCAGACGCCGACGCCGCGCTCGTCGCCTACCCGCACGGCACCGCGGCGCCGCTCGTCGCGGCGCTGCTCGATCGCGGCGTTCGCGTCGTGGATCTCTCGGCCGACTTCCGCCTGCGCGATGTGGAGCAGTACGAGCGCTGGTACGTGCCCCATCCCCACCCGGAGTTGATCGAGCGCGCCGTCTACGGGCTGACCGAGCTGCACCGCGACCAGATCGCGGCGGCCTCGCTCGTCGCCTGCCCGGGCTGCTTCCCGACCGCGGCGATTCTCGCGCTCGCGCCGCTCGCCGCGGCGGGGCTGATCGCCGACGTCGTGATCGACGCCAAGACCGGGGTGTCCGGGATGGGCAAGCAGCCGCGCGGGGCGAACCACTTCGTCGCCGTGACAGAGAACGTGCGGCCCTACGGGGTCGGGGCACACCGCCACATGCCGGAGATCGACCAGGAGCTGGCCGCGCTCGGCGCGCCGGTCCCGGTCACCTTCGTCCCGCATCTGCTGCCGATCGACGAGGGCGAGCTGCTGTCCTGCTACGTCACGCCGACGCGGCCGCTGGCGCAGGCGGCGCTCGAGCAGCTCTACGCCGAGCACTACAGCGGCGAGCCGTTCATCGAACTCGTCTCGCGCGCCCCCGGTGTCCGCGACGTGCGCGAGACCAACGTCTGCGCGATCAACGTGCACGCCGACGAGCGCACGGGAAAGCTGTTCGTGTTCGCAGCGATCGACAACCTCTGGAAGGGCACCGCGTCGCAGGCCGTCGCGAACCTCAACCTGATGTTCGGCTTCGACGAGACGGCGGGGCTTGCGTGAGCGAGAGCTTCTTCACCTCCCGCTGGGTGTCGCGCCCGCCAGGGCTGCTCGACTGCGCCGCGATCCCGGCCGGCTTTCGCTTCGCCGCGCTGGCCGCCGGCGTCAAGGGCCCGACACCGGCGGGGCTCGACGTCGGCCTGATCGTCGCCGAGCCGGCGGGCACGGTCAGCGCTGTGCGCTTCTGCGACTCGGGCGTGCTCGCAGCGCCCGTCGTGGTCACCCGGGAGCGCTGCGACCCGCACGGACTGCGCGCCGTCGTCGCCAACTCGGGCAACGCGAACGCGGCCACCGGCGAAGCCGGGCTCGAGCAGGCGGTGGCGGTCCAGGAGGCGGCGGCCGCGGCACTCGGCCTCGATCCGCGCGAGGTGGCGGTCGCCTCGACCGGGGTCATCGGCGTGCCGCTTCCGGGCGGGCGGATCGCGGCGGCGCTGCCCGCTCTGGCCGGGGCGCTGGGAGTGGATCCGCTCGGCTTCGCGCATGCGATCCGTACCACCGACGTCCTCGACAAGCATGTCGCCCTGGAGCTCGAGCTGCCGTCAGGCAGCGTAAGAATTGCCGCTCAGTGCAAGGGCGCAGGGATGATCTCGCCGCGCTTCGCGACGATGCTCTGCTTCGTGCAGACCGACGTGGCGCTCGATGCGCAGACCGCCGAATTGCTGCTCGGTGCGAGCGTGAAGCGGTCGTTTGACCGGATCAGCGTTGACGGCCAGCTGTCCACCAACGACACCGTGATCCTGATGGCGAGCGGGGCGAGCGGTGTGCGCATCGAGCGCGAGAGCGAGGATGAGCTGCGCCTGGGTGAGGCGCTCGATGCGCTGCTTCGCCAGCTGGCGCTGCGGATCGTCGCCGACGGCGAGGGCGCCCGGCGGATCGGCTGCGTGCGCGTGCGCGGCGCGGGCGAGGAGACGGTAGCGCGGGTGGCGCGCGGCGTCGCCAACTCGCCGCTCGTCAAGGCGGCGCTGTTCGGCGGCGATCCCAACTGGGGCCGCGTTGCGCAGGCGATCGGCGCCGCGACGGCTGGCCGTGCGCCGCTGCGCTTCGACATCGCGATCGAGGGCGTCAGCGTCGCCCGCGACGGCGCTGCGGCCGAGCACGACGCGGCTGCACTGGCGGCCGCGGTGGCGCGCGATGAGGTGCTCTACGAGATCGAGCTCGAAGGCACCGGGGCGGAGGCCGAGCTGTTCTTCTCCGACCTCAGCTACGACTACGTGAAGATCAACGCCGAGTACACGACATGATCGTGATCACCCCCGACCGAACGGCTGAGAACTGATGCGCGACGTCGCAACCCTGCTCGAGGCACTGCCCTACATCCGCGACTTCCACGGCTCCACGGTCGTGATCAAATACGGCGGCGCGGCGATGGACGACCCGCTGCTGCGCGAGGAGTTCGCGCGCGATGTCGTGCTGCTGAAGTACGTCGGCATGAGCCCCGTCGTCGTGCACGGCGGCGGCCCCGACATCACCGCCTACATGAAGCGGCTCGACATGCCGGTCGAGTTCGTCGGCGGCCTGCGCGTGTCCGACGAGGCGACGGTCGAGATCGCGAAGATGGTGCTCGTCGGCAAGCTGAACACCGACATCGTCCTGCGCATCAGCCGCCACGGCCAGCCCGCGGTCGGCCTCTCCGGCGACGACGGCGGCCTGCTGCGCTGCTCGCGGCGCACCGCGCCCGGCGGTGAGGACATCGGCTTCGTCGGCCAGATCGACCATGTCGATCCCGGCGTGATCAAGCACATCGCGCGTGACTACATTCCCGTCGTCGCGTCGGTCGGGGCGGACGCCGAGGGCAACTCCTACAACGTCAACGCCGACGAGGCGGCCGCCGCGATCGCGGTCGCGCTGCGCGCCCGCACCGCGATCTTCCTCACCGACGTGCGCGGCTGGCTGCGCGACCCGTCCGACCCCGAGAGCCTTATCGCGCAGGCCGGCGTGGCCGAGGTGACGGGCGCCCTGGCGGGCGTCGAGGGCGGGATGCGGCCGAAGCTGCAGGCCTGCGTGGATGCCGTCGCCGGCGGCGTCGGCGCGGCGCAGATCATCGACGGGCGCGTCGCGCACTCGCTGCTGCTCGAGCTGTTCACCGACGCCGGGATCGGCACGAAGGTCACCGCGTGAGCATGCCGGCGTCCGCCGACGCGCACCTGACGCGCAACTATGCGCGCTACCCGGTGGAGTTCGCGCGCGGCGAGGGCGCGCGGCTCTGGGACTCAGGCGGCGTCGAGTACCTCGACTTCCTCGCCGGCATCTCCGTCTCCAGCGTCGGGCACTGCCATCCGGCCGTCGTCGCCGCGATCCGCGAGCAGGCCGGGCGCCTGCTGCATGTTGGCAACCTCTACTACACCGAGCCGATGTCGGTGCTCGCTCGCCGGCTCGCCGAATCCTCGCTCGGTGGCAAGGTGTTCTTCACGAACTCCGGGACCGAGGCCGTCGAGGCGGCGCTGAAATGCGCTCGCAAGGCCCGCCAGGGCGGCACCATCGTGTCGCTCCACGGCGCCTTCCACGGACGCACCTACGGTGCCCTGTCGGCGACGCCACAGGAGTCCAAGCAGGCCCCGTTCGCTCCCCTGGTCGGCGGTTTCATCAGCGTCGAGGCAAGCGCCGAGGCGATCGCCGCGGCGCTCGACGAGCGCACGGCGGCGCTGATCCTCGAGCCGATCCAGGGCGAGAGCGGGGTGCACGTGCTCCCAGACGAGCTGCTGCGCTTCGCCCGCGAGCGCTGCGATGCCGTTGGCGCCACGCTGATCTTCGACGAGATCCAGACCGGCCTGGGCCGCACCGGTACAGCCTGGGCCTACGAGCATGCCGCCGTCGTTCCGGATCTGCTCGTCAGCGCCAAGGCGCTCGGCGGCGGCCTGCCGATCGGCGCGCTGATCACCGGCGAGCGCCATGCCGACACCTTCGCGCCCGGCGATCACGGATCGACCTTCGCTGGCGGTCCGCTGGTCTGCGTCGCCGCGCTCGCGGCGCTCGACGTGCTGCTCGACGAGGCGCTGCTCGCACGCGTGCGCGAGCTCGGCGAGCTCCTGCGCGAGCGCGTCGCGGCCCTCCCGCACGTCAGCGAGGTCCGCGGCCGCGGCCTGATGGTCGCCTTCGACCTCGACATCGACGCGCCCGATGTCGTGCGCCGAGCGCTGCTTGAGCAGCGGCTCGTCGTCAACGCGACGGGACCTGTGACGGTGCGGCTGCTGCCGCCGCTGGTGATCGGCGAAGCCGAGGTCGAGGACTGCGTGGCGCGGCTTGCGGCGGTGCTGGCCTGAGATGCGCCGTGCACTCGCGGACGGCTACGAGCTCGACGACGATCCGGCGCGGATCGACGTCGACTTCGTCTTCAACTACCTCTCGCTCGAGTCCTACTGGGCCAGGGGCCGCCCGCGCGAGGTGGTCGAGGGATCGATCGCCGGCTCCGCCCGCGTGATCGGCCTCTACCGCGGCGAGCGGCAGGTCGGCTTCGCCCGCGTGATCTCAGATGGCGCCGTGATCGCCTACCTTGGCGATGTGTTCGTCGACGGCGCCCATCGCGGCCGCGGGCTCGGCGTCGAGCTGGTCCGCGAGGCGGTCGACGGCGGCCCGCAGCGCGAGCTCAGCTGGCGCCTTGACACCAGCGACGCGGCGGGACTGTACGCCCGCTTCGGCTTCAAGGAGCGCGTGGCGCCGCCGGTCCACATGGAGCGCCGCGGCGGCTGGCGGCCTTGAGCGGCGGGACATCGCCTAGCCTCGAGTCGCGCGCTGCCGGTCTGTGGCGCGTCGTCCGGCGCATTGAAGGCGGGTGGGGACGAAACGCACCCCACATACCGTCAGGGAGTTGCTAGCGTCGAGGTTCCTTCCCGGGTCCCGTCGAGCGCGGGGGGCCGAACGGAGTCAAGCGCAGTGACTCACCACGGAGACGATGACCGAGATGCAGACCGCTCGGCGGCCGTTCGGGGCCGCTGCGCCGTCGTGTGTGCCGTCGCGTTCGGTGCACTGCTCCTGGTCACCGCCGCGCCTGCGCTGGCCAGCGCACCGGATCCTCCGACCACCGTCACCGCGCTGGCAGCCGACGGTGAGGCATTCGTCAGCTTTGCCGCGCCCGCATCGGACGGGGGTTATGCCATTGCCGGCTACACGGTGACAGCGTCGCCCGGCGGCGCGCAGACGGGCGGTAGCGCAACCACGATCGCCGTCACGGGCCTCACCGACGGCACGACGTACACGTTCACTGTAACCGCGACGAACAGCAACGGTGAGACCAGCCCCGGATCGCTCGCGTCGGCTCCGGTGACACCCCTCGCGGCGCCGAGGAACACATCTGCCGCGACTGTGACCGGGACAGCACAGGTCGACGACAAGCTCACGGCGACCACGGGGACTTGGAACGAGTCGCCGCTCGTGTACACCTATCAGTGGAGCGACTGCGATCCCCAGTCGAATGCCTGTACGGCGATCCCTGGCGCAACGGCCAGCACCTACACCGTCGAGCCTTTCGACGGGGGTGCTGTTATCGCGGTGACGCTCACCGCCACAAACATAGATCAGGAATCGACGACCTACACGTCCGAGACGGGTGTTGTCGACGCGGCGGCGGGTACGCCGACTGTCGTCACCGCCCCGACCGTCGGCGCTCAGGCCGGCCCCGCAACTCGGACCGGCACGGCCGGCACGTGGACCAACGATCCGACCTCATACACCTATCAGTGGGTCCGCTGCGAGCCGGACACGCATTTCTGCTATCCGATCGGAACCGACCAGCCTTCGTATACACCGTCGCGTGCGGACGCCGGTTGGATACTGTACCTCGAGGTCTACGCGACGAACGCGTACGGTGATTCGCTGTCGGCAACGTCCGATCCTTCCCTGATCGTCAGCTACGCGGCCCCGCCGCTCATCACGATCACCACACCCGCCGACGGCGCGGACTACGTGCCGAGCGTCACCAATGCGCAGGTCACCACCGTCGCCGCGGAATATCAGTGCTCGGCGCCAATCGCAATGAGCGTCACCAGTTGCGTTGGCACCGTGAAGGGAGGAGCCCAGCTTCCGTTCGCGTTCGGCGACAGCTCGTTCACCGTGACGGCAACCGACGCGGATGGGCAGAGCTCTACGAAAACCGTCAACTACACGATCGGTGGTCCCCTGACCGTCACGGTGGCCTCGCCGGTAAACGGCGCGACCTACCTCC
>JBEKSK010000057.1:0-11334 GCA_049517155.1 Solirubrobacteraceae bacterium | reverse complement strand
CCAGGCGAACAGCCACTCCGGGATCGGCAGGTCGGTGACGAGCTGGATGCCGTGCGCCGCCGCGGCGGCCGGCACCGCCAGGCCGGCCAGCAGGCCGCCGAGTGTGCCGAATGCGACCCGGACCGTCGCGCTCCGGCGCCCCCGCGGGCGGCGCGTCACGCCCGCTGTTCCCGGCCGCGCGCTGCGATCATGGTTGCTAGCCAGCCATCGGCAGCGCCATCCCGACCGGCGCCGGAGCGGCGGGCCTGGGCGGCGGTGCGAGCGCGATCAGCCCGCGGGCGGCGTGGCGGATCGCCTGCGAGGCAGGGTCGTCCGGGTTCTCGACGACCAGCGGCACCCCCGCGTCGGAGGCTGCGCGCAGCGGCATCGTCAGCGGCACGCGACCGAGCAGTGGCACGTCGAGCTCGTCGGCGAGCGCCTGCCCGCCACCCTCGCCGAAGATCGCGTAGCGCTCCCCGTCCGGCGTCACGAAGCCGGCCATGTTCTCAATCACGCCGGAGATCTCCAGCGTCACCTTGTGGGCCATCTCGGCGGCGCGGCGGGCGACGCGCTGCGCCGCCGGCTGCGGTGTCGTGACGATCACGAAGGTGGCCTGCGGCAGCAGCTGTGCGAGCGTCATCGATACGTCGCCGGTGCCCGGCGGCAGGTCGATCAGCAGGAAGTCCAGCGCCCCCCAGTCGACGTCCTCGAGGAACTGCTTGAGCGCCTTGTGCAGCATCGGGCCGCGCCAGACGACGGCGGAGTCCTCGGGAACGAAGAAGCCGATCGACATCACGGCGATGCCGTTCGCGTCGAGCGGGATGATCTTGCGCTCGGCCGAGACCGCCGGGCGCTCGGCGGCGAGTCCGAGCATGCGCGGGATCGAGTAGCCCCAGACGTCGGCGTCGAGCACGCCCACGCGGCGTCCCTCGGCCGCGAGCGCCGCCGCGAGGTTCGCGGTCAGCGTCGACTTGCCGACGCCGCCCTTGCCGGATCCCACGCAGACGACGTTCTCGACGAGCGCGAGCGCGCCCGCCGGCAGGTCCGTGCGGCCGAGCGTCCGCTGCAGCGCCGACTTCTGCTCGTCGCTCAGCACGTCGAAGTCGACGCTCACCGAGCGCACTCCGTCAAGGCCCATCACGGCGTCGCGCACGCTGCTTTGGAAGTGGCCGCGGATCGGGCAGCCGGCGGTGGTCAGCGACACGGTCACCGCCACGTCGCCGTCGGGGCCCGGCTCGATCCGCCGGATCATGTCGAGCTCGACGATCGAGCGATGCAGCTCGGGGTCGATCACGACCTCGAGCGCCTTGCGGATCTCCTCGACCGTGGGCACGCACCTATTCTCGCAAACGCGGGCGTTCGCGCGTACGCCCCCGTCGCTAGGCGATCGCGCGCATTCGATTGTTGCGCGGATTGTGCTCGAGCTCCGCGAGGCCGAGCGCCTCCAGCAGCGGCGGCATGTACATCCCGAAGCGCCCGCGCAGACCCTTCTTGAGCCCGTAGAAGCCGCCGACCGGGTTGCTCTCCGAGCGTCCCCACGCTTCGACTGTGCCCGCCGCCGCCGGCTTCTGCTCGTCGGCGCTGCCGAGCGCGACCCAGTCCCCGTGCGCGAGCAGCATCGCGTGCAGATCCTCGATCGCGCGCAGCCGGTAGCCGAGCGTCGTCTTGCCGACGACGCAGACCAGGGCCGGCGGGTCGGCGCTCTCGTCGCGATACATCTGGTATTCGGAGGTGCCGGGCGGGGTGCGAAGCACCCACGGGTCCTCGCGCGTGCCGGTGGCGGTGCTCATCTTTGCCGGGCCTGCATCAGCCGCTCCTGTTCCGTTTGACGCTGCGATCCTAGCGCCGGCCGGGCGGCCGTGCGGCCGGGCGGCCGGGCGGCCGCTCAGCTGCGACGACGCGGCGGTCGCTCAGCTCGCGACGACGCGGCGGCGCTCAGCTCGCGACGACGCTGCGGCGCTCAGCCCGCGATGTCCGCGGCGGAAGCTCAGCCCGCGACGACGCGGCGGAACAGGAACACGCAGATCGCCGCCACGACGAGCACCAGGATCGGCAGTGTCGCGCCGATCACACCGGCGACGGCGAGGATGAGCCCCGCGATGCCGACCACGCCGGCGACGCCGCCGCCGACGGCGAGCCGGTACGCGCGCTGCTCACGGACCCGCCGCGGCGTGTAGTCGCCGCGCCTTTGGAGATTGGCCATGTTTCGAGCATAGCGCGCCGCCGCGTCCGCCCGGCTTTTGCGCGATTGCCGCGCTGGGCTACGGTTTGCGCCGTGGTGCTTCCCCATGACGAGGCCGGCAGCGGGCCGTCGGTGCTGCTGCTGCATGCCGGCATCGCCGATCGCACGATGTGGCGCGAGCAGATCGAGGCGCTCGCGGGCGCCGGCTACCGCGCGCTCGCGCTTGATTTGCCCGGCTTCGGGGCGGCGCCGCCCGCGGACGGACCGCAGGCCCCCTGGACCGACGTCCTCGAGACGATGGAAGCGCTCGGCGTCGAGCGCGCGGGACTCGTCGGTAACTCCTACGGCGGGGCGGTCGCGCTGCGCGTCGCGCTGCTCTCTCCCGCGCGGGTGTGGGCGCTCGTGCTCGTCTCCGCGCCGGCGCCAGAGCTTCAACCCTCACCGCAACTGCAGGCTGCCTGGGACGCGGAGAGCGCGGCGCTCGACCGCGGCGATGTGGCGGCCGCGGTGCAGGCGGTGCTTGCCGCATGGCTGCTGCCGGGGGCGCCGGCGGCCCTGCGTGAGCGCGTCGCCGCGATGGCGCGCCTCGCGTTCCGTGTGGCGCTGGCGGCGGGCGAGCAAAGCGAGGCGCCCGACCCCCTGGAGCAGGATCCCCGCGCCCTGCAAAGGATCACGGCCCCGGCGCTGCTCCTCGCCGGCGTGCATGACATGCCCGACTTCAGGGACGGCGCCACGCAGCTGGCGGCGGCGCTCGTCGGCGCGCGCCACGCGCTGATCGATGCGGCGGGCCACCTCGCGCCACTCGAGGCGCCGCAGGCCTTCACCGGCCTCCTGCTGGACTTCCTCGCCGCGCACGCGCCCCACGACGGCTGACGCTCGCCCGCGACGAGGGAGCCACCGCGCGGCGGCCCTGCGGGCCGCGATCCGGGTGCTTAAAGACCTCCGGGACGCCCCTTGCGAGACGCCCCGGAAGTCGAGGGAGGAGAGGGTCCTACCTGCCGACGGGTTATGAGGCCGGCAGACTTACCCGGATCCGGTCTCTCCAACCGGGCGGGGGGAGGCTTGGAGGAAGCTTTAGTACGGTTTCGGCACCTTTGGCCGAATACTTGAGGCCCGAAACATCGAAACCTGGGGCCGGAGCCTCGAGGCGACGCTCGAACGGCTCGACGTCAGACGCTGCGTCGCTTGGCGAACTCCACCGACGCGCTGCTCACGCGCCGCCGCCACCGCCAAATCGGCGATCCGCCGGGTGCGCTCGACGCTGCCTCTGATCGTGCCTTCGGACCTCATCTCAAGCCTCTTCGCTCCAGGAGTTGCAGCGTGTTTCGCGCAACTCAACATCAACTCAATACCAACTCAACAAAGTATAGCGGCGATTTTCTGCTTGTCCAGACCGCTCGCGAGATTGTAACATCTCCGCCCGCCGAGCCGCGGAAACGCCACGTTTCAGGGCCGTGTACAGGCCTTACTTTGTGACAAACGGGACAGCTGTGCGGGCGATCCAGGCGTCAGGATCGACCAATTCAGCAAGCGTCGGCAGTGCGTGGGGGGCCGTCCACACGCGATTCAGCCCCTCGATGCCGGCGCGCTCCACGACCGCGTCGCAAAAGCGCTTGCCGTCGCGGTACTGGCGCAGTTTCAGCTCGAATCCGAGCACCCGCTCGAGCAGGCGCATCGGTCCCGAGCGGTCGACGCGGCGGCGTTCGAGCGCCGAGCGCAACTCGGCCTGCGACGGGATCACCTCGGCCCCGACCGCATCCATCACGTGCTCGGCGTGGCCCTCGATCACCGCCATCGTCGCCTGGATGCGATCGACCAGTACGCGCCGCTCGCGCCCGATCACAAGCGTCACGAGCTCGCCGCGGCGCAGCGACTCGATCAGGCCGCGCAGATCGGCGGTGCTCGGCAGCCGCAGCCCCGAGGCCGGATCGATCCGCACCTCGAGCGTATCGACGACCTCGCGCACCAGCGATGCGAGGTGCAGGCGCAGCCACGGGACCGAGCCGAACTGGACCGCGTGCGTCATCTCGTGCAGCGTGACCCAGTGCAGCAGCTCCTCGCTGTCGACCTCCAGGCGGGTGGCGGCCGAGCCGAGGTTCGGGCCGACCAGCAGCAGGCGCGGCGCGCCGGTCGAGTCCAGCAGCGGCATGTCGTACTGGCCGAGCACGCGCTGGGCCAGAAAACCGGTCAGGCCCCCGACCTGGGCGGAGAAGAGGGCGCGGGTCAAGGCGCGCGTCGGGCGCCCGAGCACGCCCATGCCGCCGCCGACGCGGGCGCCGACACGGTCGAGCACCGGCCGCATCGAGTTCAGGTTCGCCTCGATCCACTGCTGGCGGGAGACCATCTCGGGAGCCGGCAGCTGCGAGGTCGGCTCGAGCCGGGTGTAGGCGAGCACGCGACGCTGGGAGTCCGCCGCGATCGCCGCCAGGTCGCCGTCGGGCGAGGCCGCGGTGCCGCCCTGGCCGCCGATCGTCTCGGCGATCCGGCGCGTGAGGTTCCAGTCGATCACGCCACTGATAATGGCAGCGTCGCGAGCTCGGCGAGCCCGGCGGCCGTGCGTGCCGCCACGAGCGGCGAGCGCGATACGAGGTCGAGCGGCGCTGCCAGTGGCTCCGCGCAGGCCGTGAACGCCACCAGCCCGCCGCTCTCGCGCACGATCAGCTGAGCGGCCGCGACGTCGACGGAGCGACAGCGCCCGAGCGTCGCCATGCCGTCGACTCGCCCGGCCGCGAGCTGGCAGAGCGAGAAGGCCATCGAGCCGAACACCCGAACGCGGTGGGCGACCCCCTCGAGCGCCGAGACGCTGCCGGCGATCCGGTCCGGATGGGCTGCCTCGATCGCGACCAGCTCGAGCGCGCCGGAGCGGCTGCGCCGCTCGCCGTCCGCCACGGCGATCGCCACGCCGTCGAGAAACGCGCCGCCGCCCCGCCACGCGCTCCAGACCTCGCCGCCGCTCAACTCGCACACGTAGCCGAACAGGACGTCGGCCATCGTCTCACCGTCGGCGACGGCGATCGACACGGCGTGGGGGGAAAGCCGGCGCTTGGCGTTCATCGAGCCGTCGATCGGGTCGATCACCACGCGCAGCGGGCCGCCGCCGAAGTCCACGACGCCGCGCTCCTCGGAGATCGCCACGAAGTCGGCGCCGGCGGCGTGGAGCGCCTCGAGCTCGGCAAAGATCAGCTCCTCGGCAGCCTGGTCGATCACCAGCGTGCGGTCACCTCCCTCGCCGCGCCCGACGACGACGGCGCGCTCGGAGGTGCTCGGGTGCTCCGCCAGCATCGCGCGCAGGGCGACCGCGATGCGCCCGCACACGGCGAGCCAGTCGGGCTCGTGCGCGGTGGCCACCATGCGGACATATCCTAGGTGCATGGCGAGTGCGCTCGATGGACTGACCGACGCCCCGCGCGAAGCAGCCCCCTACCTCGGCTCGGCGCTCGACGGTCTGACCGACGCCCAGCGCGACGCGGTCACCCACCGGGGTTCGCCGCTGCTCGTGATCGGCGGGCCCGGCACCGGCAAGACGGAGGTCCTCGTGCGCCGCGTGGTCTGGCTGGCCGACGCCGGCACCGAGCCCCACACCGTGCTCGTGCTGAGCTCCCGCCAGGGTATGCGGGAGCGGATCGAGCTGGCGCTCGCAAGGGCGCACGAGGAGCTGGCCGTCTACAGCGTCGAGGAGTTCTGCGTGACGCTGCTCTCCTCGCAGGCGCGCAACGCCGGCATCGATCCCTTTGTCGAGCTGCTCGAGCCCGGCGACCGCCTCGCGATGCTGCTCGACCGCGCCGACGAGCTCGAGCTGCACCACCACGATTTTCGCGGACGGCCACTGGCGCTGTTCGCCGGCTTCGTGCGCCGCATCGACCAGTGCAAGGCGGAGCTGATCGACGCCGAGCGCTACGCTGCGTGGGCGGCGGGAATCGAGGGTGAGGCGGGCGAGCGCGAGCGCGAGTTCGCCGCCGTGATGGCGGCGCACGACCGGATGCTCGAGCAGCTCGGCGTGTTCGACGCCGGCGGTGTGCTGGCCGCCTGCGTCGCGCTGCTAGGGGGCGACCGCGAGCTGCGCGAGCGGATCGCCGGGCGCTACCCGGCGCTGGCGGTCGACGACTGGCAGGATCTCTCCTACGGCCAGCGCGAGCTGATCGCCGCGCTCGAGCTGGGCGGCAGCGCGCTCAGCGCGGCGGGGGACGACGACCAGGCGGTCGGTCGCGCGCAAAGCGCCGGTGCCGCCAACCTGCTGCGCTTCGGCGAGCGCCGCCACGGCGCATCGGTCGTCTCGCTGTCGCAGAGCTTCCGCTGCCCCCAGCGCGTGCTGGACGCCGCGCACGCGGTCGTGGCCGGCGTCGGGCCGCGCATCGGCAAGGACCTGCGCGGCGGTGGCGGCGGCGAGGTGCGCTTCTGGCGCGCGGCGAACGAGCGGGCGCAGGCGCAGCGCGTCGCCGCCGAGCTCGAGCGGCTGACCGCCCGCGAAGGTGTCGCGCCGGAGCGCTGCGCGGTGCTGGTGCGCTCGCTCTCGCAGGAAGGGCAGGCCGTCGCGGTGGCGCTCGCGGAGCGCGACGTGGCATGCCGGATCATCGGTGCCGACGCCTTCTTCGACCGTGCCGAGGTGCGCGACGTGCTGGCCTGGATGCGCGTGCTGATCGACCCCCGTGACGCTCCCGCGGCGGTCAGGGCGCTGGCGCGCCCGCCGGTCGAGCTGCCGGCCGCCGACATCGCGCGCTGCGTGCAGATCTCGCGCCGGCGGCGCATCGACATGGTCGCCGCGGCGGTCGCGGCGACCGAATCACCGCAGCTCGCGCCGGAGGCGCGCGAGCGGATCGCGCACTTCCTCCAGATCCATCGCGCGGCCGCCGCGGCGCTCGAGAACACGCGCGCCGACCTCTTCGTGCACCGCCTGATCGAGCGCCTCGGATTGCGCCGCCAGCAGCTCTTCACAGCCCATGCCGACGTCGTCGAGCGGCTGCTGAACCTCGCTCGCCTGGGCGACCTCGCCGGCGCCTTCGAGCGCCGTGTCCCCGGCGCCAGCGCACGCGAGTTCGCCCGCTACCTCGGCGTGCTCGCCGACGCCGGCCTCGGCGAGCAGGAGGCTCAGAGCGGCGGGCGCGCGCGGGCCGTCTCGGTGATGTCGATCGAGTCGGCGGCAGGACTCGGCTTCGACCACGTGTTCGTGCTCGGGCTGCACGCGACGCGGGCCGGCGGCGGCGCGCTGGGCGGCCGCACACCGCCCGGCGAGGCGATCGCCGCCGCCCTCGCCACCGACGACGTCGAGCCGCCGAGCGCCGACGAGCGCGCACGCCGCCTGCTCTACGTGGCGATGACCCGCACCCGCTCGACACTCGTGCTCGCCTACGCGGCAAGCTCGCAGCGCCGCTCCGAGCGTTCGCCCTCGCCGCTGCTGGAGCAGGCCCGCGCGGCGCTGCAAGGCGAGTGGGAGTCGCGCGACGAGGAGCTGTTCGGGCCGGCCGAGGCGCTTCACTCGATCTTCGCGGAGCGCCGCGACGAGCTGCTCGCGACGGTCGCGCGGCTCGGCACGCGGCTGGGGGAGCTGCGCCTTGACACCGAGCTCGACGTCGCCCATGGCGTCGTGCGGTTCGCCGAGCTGGTCAAGCTTGCGTCGCTGCTGCAGCGGCGCGACGATGAGCCGGCCGCTGACTCGCTCGCCGACATCAACGCGCGGCTGGGGGCGGCGCTCACACCGCTGCAGCGCGAGGTCCTCTCCAGCTCGCCGCTGGATGAGCTGCTGCTCGGTGCCGCGAACGACACGCGGGCGCGGGCGGCGGCGAAGGCCGCCCGCGAGGAGCCGACGCTCGAAGCCTTCCTGCCGCGGCGCGGCGACGGCCTCGTGCTCTCGGCCTCCGACGTCGAGTCCTACCTGAGCTGCCCGCTGCGCTACAAGTTCGCGCGCGTGCTGCGGATCCCGCGCGAGCCGACGCTCAATCAGCGCTTCGGCATCCTTGTGCACCAGGTCCTCGAGCGCTTCCACGCCACCGCCGGCGGCAGCGCCGAGGAGATGATGGACCTGCTGGCGGCCGCCTGGCGCCGCGGCGGCTTCGCCGACTCCGATGAGGAGCGCCAGCTGCGCGAGAAGGCACGCGTGGCGCTGAGCCGCTACCACGAGCGCCTGCGCGAGCCGGGCGGCGAGCCGCGCTGGTTCGAGCGCTCGTTCAACTTCCCGCTCGGGCGCAACCACATCCGCGGCCGCGTCGACCGCATCGACGAGCTCGCCGGCGGCGGCTACGAGCTGATCGACTACAAGACCGGCGTGCCCCGCCGCGCCGAGCAGTTGCGCGACGACGTCCAGCTCGCGCTCTACGCGCTCGCTGCCCGCGAGGCCTGGCAGATCGAGGCGACCGAGCGCACCTACTACTACGTGCTCGACGACGAGCGCGTGCGCCTCGGCGTCGAGGACGGCACACCGCGCTGGATCGAGGAGACCGTCGAGGAGGTCGCCGGCGGGATCCTGGCGCAGGCCTTCGAGCCAACCCCCTCCTTTGCGGTCTGCTCGATCTGCGAGTACCGGATCGCCTGCCCGGCTGCCGAGAAGTGAATCCGGGCTTTACGGGAGGGTGCATGCACCCTCCCGCGGGACGGCGCATGCGCCGTCCCGCCGATCGGTGCATGCACCGATCGGAACCACCGCCGCGGGCGCTCAGGTGTCGTCGCTGCCGCGCTGGCGCAGGAAGCGCTGGAACTCGCGCGCGAGGCGGTCGCCGGAGGGGATCTCCTCGGCTTCCTCGGCGCGTTCGTCCTTGGCGAGCTGCTCGAGCCGCTCGACGAACGCCTGCACGTCGGGGTCCGACTGGACCGCGAGGCCGACCTGGCGCTCGTAGTCGGCGGCCGCGACCTCGAGCTCGCTGCCGTCCACGGCGACGCCGACCAGCCCCTCGAGCTTGCGGACCAGGGCCAGCGCGGCCTTCGGGTTCGGAGCGGCCGCCACGTAGTGGGGCACGCTCGCCCAGAGGCTCGCGGACGGGATGCCGCGCGCCGCGCAACTTGCGTGCAGGACGCCGACGATCCCGGTCGGGCCCTCGTAGCCGGTGCCGTGCAGGCCGAGCCGCTCGCTCAGCGCCTGGTCCGACGCCGAGCCGCTGATCTGGACCGCCATGCTGTGGGGGACGTCGGCCAGCAGCGCGCCGAGCGAGACGACGAGCTGCACGCCGAGCGCCTCGACGAGGTCGGTGATCAGCGTCGTGAAGGCGCGCCAGCGCATCGACGGCTCCGGCCCGCCGAGCAGCACCAGATCGCGCGGCGCGCGCGGCACGCGAGCGGCGAAGACCTCGACCGAGGGCCACACGATCTCGCGGGTCTCGCCGTCGATCAGCGTGACCTTCGGGCGCACCGACTGGAAGTCGTAGAACTCCTCCGGGTCGATCTGGGCGAAACGCGTGGCGCCGAGCGAGCTGCCGACGAACGACAGTGCGGCGGAGGCGGCGTCGCCCGCGTCGTTCCAGCCGGTGAAGGCGCAGACCAGGGCCGGGGCCCTCAGGTTGTCGGGGCGATGCTCCCAAATCAGCGGCTGCATCCGCTTCACCGTACATCATGAGGCGATGGCGCCCGCCACGTTAGCCGCAGTTCCCGCCGCCACGGCGCTCGCCACGCTGCGCCCGGGCGACGCGGTCGAGGGCGTGTTCGCCTGCACCCGCAAGGATCGCCTCGCCGCTCGCACCGGCGCTCCCTACCTGGCAATCGAGCTGCGCGACGCAAGCGGCGTGATGGCGGCACGGCTGTTCCGCGACGCCGACCTGCAGGGCGGGCGTTTCGACGCGGGCGAGCTCGTCGCGGTCAGCGGCCGCGTCGTGCGCTTCCGCGAGCAGACGCAGATCGAGCTTGCACGGATCGAGCGGGCGGGGGCGGGAGAGATCGATGCGACCGCGTTTTTGCCGGTCGCCTACCGCGACCTCGACGAGCTCGACGGCTTTCTCGAGCACCTCGCGCGCGAGGTCGCAGACCAGGGCTACCGGGCGCTGCTGGACGACCTGCTCGCCGATGGCCCCTTCCGCGCGCAGTTCCGTCTCGCCGCCTGCACGCGCTCGGGCCACCACGCCTACCTCGGCGGCCTGCTCGAGCACACCGTCGCCGTCGCCACGCTCGCGCAGGAGCTGGCGCTCGGTCATCCGCGCCTGAACAGCGACCTGCTGATGTGCGCCGCGATCGTGCACGACATCGGCAAGACGCGCGAGTTCACCTACGGCGCGACGATCGAGGTCAGCGAAGAGGGGCGGCTGCTCGGCCACATCCAGATCGGGCTGCGTCTCGTGCGCGAGCGCGCGGGCCGGCGCCTGGACGAGGCGCGCCTGCTGGCGCTCGAGCACTGCGTGCTTTGCCACCACGGCGCAGATGCCGCGCCGGGCGGGCGCTTTGCGAGCGTCGAGGCGCTCGCGCTGTGGCGGCTGAACTCGCTCGACGCCGCCGTCAAGGGCGCGCTCGAGCATGGCCTCGACGCGCGCGGCTCCCGGTAGCGGCTACCGCTAGAAGCTGAACTCGCCGCGTGCGACGATCACCGCGGCGCCGCCGACCTCGATGCTCTCGACCTGCTCGGCTGAGCCGTCGGCGCGGGCGTAGAGCTTTGACGGGCGGCCGATCTCGACGCCCTGGGTGATCTCGATCTCCTCGCCGAAGGCGATTCGCCCGTGGCGGGCGAGGTGCAATGCGAGCGGGCCGGCGGCCGAGCCGGTGGCGGGATCCTCGTTGACGCCGATCGCGGGCGCGAACATCCGCGTCTTGAACCGGTGCCCGGCGCCGGCGAAGCAGCTGACGTTGAACGCCCCGAGTGCCGCGAGCGCGTGGTGGTTGGGCTCAAGCGCCGCGACCGCGGCCTCGTCCGCCAGCATCACGTAGACGTTGTGGGGGCCGTTGAGGTAGGCCTCGATCGGCAGCTGCGAGCGCTCGGCGCCGAGCGCTTCAAGCAGCGCCGCCTGGGGCTCGAAGGGCTGGAGCGTCGGGATCGGCTGGAGCATCCGGCCGAAGCAGACGGTTCCGTCGCTATCGCGGCGGAGTGCCACCGGCACGATGCCGAGGCCCGTCTCGAGCTGGAGCGTCTCCTGCTCGCCGGCGAGCACGAACGCCGACCCGAGCACCGGGTGGCCGGCGAACGGAAGCTCGGTCCCGGGCGTGAAGATGCGGATCCGGACATCGCCGCCCGCGCGCGGCGCCAGCGCGAAGACCGTCTCGGAGAG
>JBEKSK010000056.1:0-21995 GCA_049517155.1 Solirubrobacteraceae bacterium | reverse complement strand
AAACAGTTCGACGATCGCCTCGGGCTTACCGCCGAGGTGGTCGGCGAGCGTGTGCTGGCCCTTCCTGGCAACCACAGGCGCCGGCTCTTTCTCTGGCGGCGCGTCCTCGGGCGCCGAGGACAGCGCCGGCGCCTCGGACGGATCCGGCAACCCGGTCGCCCAGGCGCTCGCGGGCGTCGCAGGCGGCGCGGGCGCCGCGGGCTGCTGCGAGGAATCCGGCAACCCGGTCGCCCAAGCGTTCGCGGGCGTCTCCGGCGTCGCCGGCGCTGGGGGCACCTCGGACGCCTCCGGCAGGCCGACAGTCCAGGCGTCGCCGGACGTCGCGGGGGCCGGGGAAGCGTCGCTAACCTCCGCTGAGTCCGGCAAGCCGACGGCCCAGGCGTCCACGGACGACGCCGGCTGCGAACCCGTAGCGGCCGGCTCGGCCGGCTCGGGGAGTGCAACCGTCCAGTCATCCTTCGAACTGGCCAGGGATTCGGAAGCGCCGGCGGGGTCGGTCCCCTGCGGCAACGCAGCCGTCCAGGCGTCGGCCGGCGTGGCTTGCGTCGGAGGCGACTCTGCCGGCGCCGGCAGCTCGGCCGTCCAGGCATCGGACGGCGCGCCGGGCACGGTGGGGAGGCCAGCCGGCTCGTCGGGAGCCGCCGGCAACTCGGCCGTCCAAGCGCTCGCAGCCCCGACCGGCGCCTCCGGCGTCGTGGATACCTCCGTCGCGGGGGGCAGGGCGACCGCCCAAGGATCTTCGGGAGCGCCGGACGGCTCGGGTCGCGCAGGTTCAGCAGAGACCTCAGGCGCTACTGGCTCGCGAAGCTCCGGCGCGGCGGCCTCGGGCGCCTCGGGCGCCTCAGGCTCGAGAACCTCCGGAATCTCGGGCGCCTCAGGCTCGGCAACCTCCAGACTCTCAGGCGCCTCAGGCTCGGCAACCTCCAGAATCTCAGGCGCCTCAGGCTCGGCAACCTCCGGAATCTCGGGCGCCTCAGGCTCGGCGGGCTCGAGAAGCTCGGGAACCTCCCGCGCCTCGGGAGCCTCAGGTGGGAGCGTCTCGGGGAAAGTGACCTCGGGCGCAACCTGTTCCTCGGGAACCTCCGGCGCGACGGGCTCGAGGGCCTCGGCAACCTCAGCAACCTCGGGCGCCTCGGGAACCTCAGGCGCGGGGCGAACCTCGGGAGCGACGACTTCTGGGACGGTTACCTCCGGCGCGACCTGCTCCTCGGGAACCTCCGGCTCCTCGGGAGCGACGGCTTCGGGGACGAGCACCTCGGGCACGACTGCCGCCTCCGGCGCGACGTACACCTCCGGCGCCTCGGGAACCTCAGGCGCGAGGGTCTCCAGCACCTCCAGCACCTCGGGCGGCGCCGGCTCGACCTCGTACGCCTCAGGCACCGCGGGCGCCTCTGGCGCCTCTGGCGCCTCAAGCACCGCCGGCGCCTCCGGCATCACGAACGCGGCCGGCCCGGCGCCAAGCTGAGTCGCGTCGCCTTCATCCAGGCCGAGTACGCGAGCGAGACTCTCCCTCAAGCGGCCCGTCGCCACGGCCGGCTCGCCCATTGCCTCGACCAGGGCCTCGAGGAATGCGGCTGAGGGGTTCGCCGCCAGTCGCCTGAGCGTTTCGTGGAGGTGCGGGTCGGTGAAGAGCTGGTCGCCCTGGCGCAGGAGGCTGCCGTCGATCAGCGACTCGCGCGAGAGCAGAGCGAGCCGTCGCTCCGCCACAGCCGACGTGGCGGCATCCGCGATCTCGACCTCAAACACGAGCCGCGCTTCGATCGGCGTCGACTCGTCGGCCTTATAGACGCGGTAGCTCAGTCCGTTGGTCAGCACGCACCAGGGAACACCCGCGTCGCTGACGGCGTCAACCGTCTGAGCGACCAGCCGTGAGTCGCCGATGCTCTCGTTGGCTCCTCGCACCGCGATGAACACCGCATTCGACTCGCCCACCCTGAGGGCGTAGTCGATCGAGGCGGTCTCGCTCAAGGGCCAGTCGCGGACCATCTCCTCGAGGCTCGTCGTATCCCAGCCCAGCGCCGCGAGCATCGGCTCGATCAGCAGCGCTTTGGTGTTGGCCGCGTTGCCAATCGGCCCCTTGAGGCGTTCGGCAAGACCGTCGAGCCTTGTTATCTCGTCGCGAAACGACACGTCGCGACTGATCTTATGCGCAGGGGAGCGGCTCGCCTGATCCCGCGGGCGGATGTTGAACAGCCGCGCCACGCGCAACGCCGACCGTCCGGAACGCTTGTGGCGAACCGCGCGACGGCCGTCTCGCACGGCTTGCATTCACCGCGCGCGAAAACGGCCGCGAACCCCGCGCGTTGATGCCCGCGCCGCCGGCCACCCAAGAGCCGCGCGCGGTTCTCCACGGCGAAGCACGCCGGCATGGCTTAAGCTGCGCGCGGTGTTCTCGAGGGTCCTGGTCGCCAACCGCGGCGAGATAGCGGTTCGGATCATTCGCGCGCTCGAAGAGCTCGGGATCGCGAGCGTCGCTGTCTACTCCGAGCTCGATCGCGAGGCGATCCACGTTGCCCGCGCCGACGAGGCTTACCTGCTGGGAGGCGCCGCGCCGGCGGAGAGCTACCTGAACATCGATCGCATCCTCGCGGTGGCCAGGGAGTCCGGCGCGGAGGCGATTCATCCGGGCTACGGCTTTCTCGCGGAGAACGCCGCCTTCGCGGCACGCTGCGAGGATGAGGGCATCGTCTTCATCGGGCCGCCGGCGAGCGCGATCACGGCGATGGGTTCAAAGACCAGGGCGCGCGAGCTGATGGCCGCAGCCGGAGTACAGATCGTCCCGGGCACCACGATGCCCGTGAAGTCGGTCACCGCGGCGCGCAAGATCATCGCGGCCGAGATCGGCTACCCGGTGGCTGTCAAGGCTGCCGGTGGGGGCGGCGGCAAGGGCTTCCGCGTCGCCCAGTCGGCCGGGGAGCTCAGCGAGGCCTTCGAGGGCGCGGCCCGTGAGGGCGAGAAGTTCTTCGGCGACGCGACCGTTTACCTCGAGCGCTACCTGCCCGACCCGCGTCACGTCGAGGTGCAGGTGCTCGCCGACTCCCACGGCCACACAGTTCACCTCGGGGAGCGTGACTGTTCGATCCAGCGTCGCCACCAGAAGCTGATCGAGGAGTCGCCGGCGCCGCCCTGGGTGGTCAGCGAAGCGCTGCGCAAGAAGATCGGCAAGGCGGCCATCGACGCCGCGCGCGCCGTCGATTACTGCGGCGCGGGGACCGTCGAGGGGCTGCTCGCCGATGGCGAGTACTACTTCCTCGAGATGAACACGCGCGTGCAGGTCGAGCACTGCGTGACGGAGATGACCAGCGGCATCGACATCGTCAAGACCGGCATCCGCGTCGCCGCCGGCGAGCCTCTGCCCTTCACCCAGGCCGACATCGTGTTGCGGGGGCACGCAATCGAATGCCGTATCAACGCCGAGGACGCGGCGAAGCGCTTTCTCCCCGATCCGGGCCGGATCGCGACCTACCGCGAGCCGTCCGGCCCCGGCGTCAGGGTCGACTCCGGCGTCGCCGCCGGATCCGAGATCTCCCAGAACTACGATCCGATGATCGCCAAGCTGATCGTCTGGGACAGCGATCGCGCCGCAGCGACCAAGCGCATGCTGCGGGCGCTTGGCGAGTTCGAGATCACGGGCCTGCGCACGCTGATCCCTTTCCATCGCCGTTTGCTGGCAACCGAGCAGTGGGAGCGCGGCGAGACCTGCCGCGACCTGCTCGAGGACGACGCCTGGCTGGCGACGATCGGCACCGAGGAGACCGCGACAGCCGACGGCGCTGCGCAGCAGCGGGTCACGCTCGACTACACGGTCGAGGTCAGCGGTCGCCGCTTTGACGTGCGCGTCAGCGGCTCGGCGAGCGGACCCGCCGGCAACAGTGGGCCAACCGGCGCACCGGCGCGGCCGCGCTCGGCCCGTACCCCGCGGGGGAGTGGGAGCGGCGCCGATGGCGATGACGTACTGCGGAGCCCGATGCAGGGCACGGTGCTGAAGATCGCCGTCGAGACCGGGGCGAAGGTCGAGCCCGGCGCGCTCATCGCGGTCGTCGAGGCGATGAAAATGGAGAACGAGATCACCGCTCACAAGGCGGGCACGATCGCCGCGCTGCCGATCTCGGTTGGCTCCTCGGTGGCATCGGGGGACGCACTCGCGGTGATCGAGTCAGCGTGAGTGAGGCGTGGCGCGCAAGCGCTGACGAGGCGGCCGAGGTCACACGCCTGCTGATCGCCTTTCGGAACTGGCTCGGCGAGGTTCTGCCGGACGACGACTCGTTCGCAGCGTCCGTCGCACGCCTCGCAGCCGATCCCGCCACCGAGTTCCTGCTCGGCAGCGAACGGGCTGGGGCTCCGCCATGCGGTGTCTGTCAACTGCGCTTCCGCCACTCGATCTGGACGGCCGCGCCCGACTGCTGGCTGGAGGATCTCTACGTCGAGGACGCTTCGCGCGGACGCGGCGTCGGGCGCGCGCTAGTTGCGCTGGCGAGCGAGCGCGCGAGCGCACGCGGGGCGCGGCGAATCGAACTTGACACCAACGAGCACAACCACGGCGCGATCGCGCTGTATGAGTCCCTGGGCTTCTCGGCCTCGAGCAAGGCCCACGGGGATCTCCGCGGCCGTGACGTGTTCATGGGCCGTCGCCTGCCCTGATCCGCGCGAGGTTGCGCTCGTGCAGCCGTCGCTGCTCCGCGTCGCGGCGGCCGGGCGGAAGGGCGGAGCCCGCCGCTGATCCCTCGCGCAAGCGGTCGAGGTAGTCGCGGTCCTCGCGCAAGAGCGCGAGGGCTGTGGTCGCCTCGAGCGGTCCGCCGTGCCCGGGCACCACCCAGTCGGCCCGCTCGAGGAGCGACTCGAGGCGCGCCAGCGTCGCGAGGTAGGCGTCGATCGAACTCTCCGGCGTCGGGATCTCCACGGGCGAGAGGTAGTCCCCGCAGACCAGAACCGCGGCCCACGGGATCCAGACCGCCATGCCGTCAACGGTGTGTCCGTCCGCGGGATGGAGTTCCAGTTCGCGCTCGCCGAGCCCGCAGTAGCCCGGGACCGGCAGGGCCTCGACAGCGCCGAGCGCCAGCGGCGCGGGCCGCGTGAGGTAGTGGCGCTCGTCGAAGTCACGCAGCGAGCGCTGGGCGGTGCCCGGATGCGCCCGCAACCTCGCGGCAGTCGTCTCGGCGACCCCGAGCGCGGCGCCCGGGAACGCCAGGCGACCCAGCAGATGATCCCAGTCGCCGTGGGTCGCGATCAGCCCGCTGAAGCGGAAGTTCGCCTGCTCGAGCAGCGCAGGCAGTAGCTCGAGCTCGTCGGGGAACACCGGCGAGTCGATTACGAACGCCTCCGAGCCGCTCCGCACGACCGTGGCTGTCGTGCGCCAGACGCGGCTCTCGACGACGATCACGTCCTCGTGGACGCTGGTCGCGCGCACGGCTCCTCCCCGCGCGCCTGGTTAGACGATGCCGAGGAGCTTGGCCGCTTCGCGCAGGTTTGGCACTTCGGCCGTCGGCTTGCGCTGGCCCGCGTCGAGCGTCTCACGGTGGCGGTTCACCCAGATCACGGGGATCTTCGCCTTCACGCAGGGCTCGACGTCGTGGTAGTAGCTGGACGCCACATGCACCCAGCCCTTCTTGCCGCCGATGCGACGGGCGCACTCGTTGAAATGGGCAAGGTCCGGCTTGTAGGAGCGAACCTGCTGCGCCGTCACGACGAGGTCGAAATCGATCGGGATGTGCCGGCGCGTCTGGCCCAGCAGCTTGTCGTCGATGTTGGAGACCAGCCCCAACCGGTACTTCTTCGAGAGCTTCTCGAGTTGCGGGCGGGCCTCCCGGAAAAGCATCCACTGCTGCACGGAGTCGGGCAGGAATCCGGACCGCGATGGCTCAAGCGGCCAGCCGAGCCGCTTGGATATCTCGACCGCGGTGCGCCGCAGAACCTCGGCGTAGAGCTCGTATGACCCGCCTTCGATCTGGCGTGAGATCTCGTGAAAGAGCGGGATCACCTCTTCGCGCTCGATCGTGAACCCGTCGCGCGCCGCCTCGGCGGCGAAAGCGTCCCAGATACCGCTCTCCCAGTCGATCAGGGTTCCGTACACGTCGAAGGTGACGAACGTCGTCTTCGCTGGCAATGGCATCTAGAGCTTGTGCTCCTCGCTGACCGTGGGTGAGCCGCCAATTATGAACGTCGAATAGAGTCCGTGGCGGCCGATGGATTTGCTCGAGTATCAGGGGAAGCAGTTGTTCGCCCGTCACGGCATCCCCGTACCAGCCGGAGAGCCCGCCAGCAGCGTCGAGGAGGCGGTCGCCGCCGCCGGCCGAGTCGGCTACCCGTGTGTGGTCAAGGCGCAGGTGCAGGTCGGAGGGCGGGGCAAGCTGGGTGGGATCAAGGTCGCGAGCGACGCGGCACAGGCGCGCGAGCATGCGCAGGCGATCCTCGGCATGGACATCAAGGGCCTGACGGTCCGCGAGGTGTGGATCGAGGGGGCCTCTCAGATCGAGGCCGAGTATTACGCGTCGTTCGTCTTCGACCGCGGCGCGAAGGCCCCGCTCGCGATGCTCTCGACGCGCGGCGGTATGGACATCGAGGAGGTCTCTGAACAGACCCCGGAGGCGATCGCGTCGCTGCACATCGACCCGCTGATCGGCTTTCAGCCCTTTCACGGCCGCCGGCTCGCCTTCGAGGCGGGCGTGGACGCCGATCTCGTGCGCCCGATCGGCGATTTCCTCGCGCGGCTCTACAGCGCGTTCGTCGGCGAGGAGGCAACGCTCGTGGAGGTCAACCCGCTGATCGTCACGCCCGAGCGCACGCTCGTCGCGCTCGACGCGAAGGTCACCCTCGACGGAAACTCGCTGTACCGCCATCCCGAGAACGCGCAGCTGCGCGACATCTCCAACGAGGACCCGCAGGAGCGGATGGCGAAGGAGCGCGACCTGACATACGTCAAGCTCGACGGTGACATCGGCATCCTCGGCAACGGCGCCGGCTTGGTGATGTCGACGCTCGACGTCGTCGCCCAGCACGGTGGCGCACCGGCGAACTTCCTCGACGCCGGCGGCGGCTCGAAAGCCGAGGCGATCACCGCCGCGGTCGAGGTGATCACCTCAGACCCAAACGTCAAGGCCGTGCTTTTCAACATCTTCGGCGGCATCACGCGCTGCGACGAGGTCGCCCGCGGGCTGATCCAGGCGTTCGCTCAGATCCAGCCGACGATCCCGTTCGTGGTCAGGCTCGACGGCACCAACGGCGAGGAGGGACGCGCGCTGCTGGCGGACGCCGAACTGCCGAACGTCTATGCCGCGAGCACGATGGACGAGGCCGCGGCGCGCGTGGTGGAGCTCGCGCGATGAGCGTCATCGTCGACCGCGAAACGCGGCTGTGCACGTCCGGGATCACCGGCCGCGAGGGCACCTTTCACTCACTCAACAACCGCGCTTACGGCACCAACGTCGTCTCGGGCGTGACGCCCGGCAAGGGCGGCCAGGACGTCGAGGGCATCCCGGTCTTCAACACGTTCCACGAAGCGGCCGCAC
This sequence comes from Solirubrobacteraceae bacterium, assembly GCA_049517155.1. Classification (GTDB taxonomy): domain Bacteria; phylum Actinomycetota; class Thermoleophilia; order Solirubrobacterales; family Solirubrobacteraceae; genus Palsa-513. The sequence continues at coordinate 14,490 of JBEKSK010000056.1, read as the reverse complement.
AGACGCAGGCCAACACGGCGATGATCTTCGTGCCGCCGCCGTTCGCCGCCGACTCGATCCTCGAAGCGGCCGACGCCGGGATCACCACGATCATCGCGATCACCGAGGGGATCCCGGCTCACGACGAACTGAAGGTCTACACGCACCTGCGGCGCACACCGCAGATCCGGCTGATCGGCCCCAATTGCCCTGGCGTGCTCTCGCCAGGCAAGGCCAACGTCGGCATCATTCCGGCGGCGTTCTTCCGCGAGGGAAACGTCGGCGTCGTCTCGCGCTCGGGAACCCTCACCTACCAGGTCGGCCACGAGCTCGCCCAGCGCGGCTTCGGCAACTCGTCGATCGTCGGCATCGGCGGTGATCCGGTTCCCGGGTCGAGCTTTGTCGACATCATCGACCTGTTCGAAGCGGACCCCGAGACCGAACTGATCGTGATGAGCGGAGAGATCGGCGGCGACGCCGAGGAGGTGGCGGCAGCCCACATCACCGCCCACATCTCCAAGCCGGTCGTGGCCTACATCGCCGGCTTCACGGCGCCGCCCGGCAAGACCATGGGCCACGCCGGCGCCATCGTCTCGGGCTCCAAGGGCACTGCGGCGGCGAAGGCGGAGGCGCTGGAGGCGGCGGGCGTGCGGGTTGCCAAGACTCCGACAGCGGTCGCCGAGATCGCCGTCGAGCTGCTGGGAGGCTGACGTGAGCGAAGCTGCACTGTCATTCGCGCGCGGCGCGCCGTCACTGGACATCATCGACGTCGACGGGCTGCGCGACGCGGCGCAACGGGCCTTCACCAACGACCCCGGCGGCATGACGGCCTACGGCACCGCGGTCGGCTACGTCCCGCTGCGCCGTTGGATCGCCGAGCGCCACGGCGTCGAGGAGGCGAACGTGCTCGTCACGAACGGCTCGATGCAGGCTGACGCGTTCCTGTTCGACGAGCTCGTCGGGGCCGGCGATGAGGTGGTTGTGGAGCGACCCAGCTACGACCGCACGCTGCTCTCGCTGCGCCAGCACGGGGCGGCGCTGCGGGCGATCGCACTGGAGCCCGACGGGATCGACACGGACGCGCTCGCCGCCGAGCTCGCAGGCGGCGCGCGGCCCAAGCTCGCCCACATCATCCCCAACTTCCACAACCCCGCCGGCTGCACGCTCTCGGGCCCGAAGCGCGAGCGGTTGCTGGCGCTGGCGCGCGAGCACGAGTTCACGATCTTCGAGGACGACCCGTATGTCGCGCTGCGCTTCCGCGGCGAGACGCTGCCCACGATGCTCTCACTCGACGCCGGCGAGGGCACCGTCGTGTACGCCTCGTCTTTCTCCAAGACCGTGTGCCCCGGCATCCGCGTCGGCTTCCTGATCGGCCCCCAGGATCTGATCGCGCGAATCGTCCTGCGGGCGACGAACACCTACATCTCGCCGAGCATGGTCGACGCCGCGATCGTCTACGAGTTCTGTGTGTCAGGCGCGATCGACAGATCGATCGAGCGGGTGCGCATCGCACTCGAGCAGCGCGCCGGCACGCTCGCGCAAGCGCTGAACGAACAGATCCCGGGCGCGTCATTCGTCCTGCCCGACGGCGGCTACTTCCTCTGGGTCAAGCTGCCCGAAGGCGCCGAGCCGGCGGCGGTCCTCAAGGCGGCCGGCGAGCGCAGGCTGGCGCTCGTCAGTGGTGATGACTTCGTATTGGACGGTGGCTCCGGCGCTGTTCGCCTGGCGTTCGCGGGCGTCACGCCGGATGAGATCCGCGAGGGCGTGACGCGTCTCGCCGCGGCGGTCGAAGCGGCCTGATCGATTCAGCGACCGTAGCGCTGCGCACCGAGCACGAGATGCTCGGGCAGCGCGACCCGCGGCGGCGGCGAGGGGTCGGCGGTGACTGACACGGTCTCGGCGACGCTGCGCGTGATCGTGGCGCGCAGATCGCCGGACGCCACGACGATCTCGTCGGGGCCCGACCGCATGACCGTGCCCTCGAGTCCCGGCTCGAGCCCAGCCTTGCGCAGGTAATGCAGCAGATCCTCAGCCTCGTTCTCGAAACGCAGCACACGGATGCTCGCGCCCGGCGAGACATCGGCGAGCGGGACGCCGGGGATGCGCGTGCCGACGCGGATCGGGTGACCGTGCGGGCAGGTGGTGGCGCCGCCGATCGCCGCGAGCATGCGCTCCTCGAGCACCGGGGACATGGCGTGCTCGAGGCGCTCGGCCTCCTCATGCACCTCGTCCCAGGCGATGCCGAGGACGTCGGTGAGGAAACGCTCGATCAGGCGGTGGCGGCCGACAATCTCGCCGGCCTGGCGCTCGCCCGCCTCGGTGAAGCTGATCACCTTGTCCGAACCGCGCGTGATGTAGTTGTCGCGCTCGAGTCGACCGATCATTTCGTGCACCGCTGGTGCCGACAGCTGCATCGCACGCGCGATGTTGGCGGCCGTCATCGGCAGTTCGGCCTCATGCAGCCAGTACAGCGCCTCGAGGTAGCCGCGCTCCGCGTCAGTCAGCTCAGCCGTGGCCATCCAGCCTCACTCTAGCTACGCTGACTCTCGATGCGTTTCGGGATCGAGCCCCAGCTCGCGCGCGCCGCGCCAGCCTTGCCGGTCGGGCCGCAATGGTGCTACGAGCAGAAGTACGATGGCTTTCGCGCGATCGCGTTCGTCGACGGCGAGCAGCTGGTCCTGCAGTCGCGCGGCTCGAAGGATCTCACGCGCTATTTCCCGGAGCTCCGCCTGCCGCCGGGCCGCTACGTGCTCGACGGCGAGATCGTGATCGACGCTGACGGTCTCGGCCAGGCCTTCGGTGCACTTCAGCAACGCATCCACCCAGCCGCGTCGCGCATCGAACGCCTGGCGGCGGAGTGGCCGGCAGCCTACGTCGCCTTCGACCTGCTGGAGCTGGACGGTGAGGAGCTCCTGGCGGCGCCGTTCGAGCAACGGCGCGCCGCCCTCGAGCGGCTGCCGGGCGTGCGTCGCTCCCAGCTCGTGCGCGACCCCGCCGCTGCCGCGCACTGGCTCGAGCAGACCGAGGGTGTGATGGCCAAGCGCCTCGATGCCGCCTACGCGCCGGGCAAGCGCACTTCGATGGTCAAGGTCAAGCGGCTGCGGACGATCGACTGCGTCGTGCTCGGCTTCCGTCCCGGGGTCGAGCCGGAGAGCGTCGGCTCGCTGATTCTCGGACTCTACGAGGCCGACGGGCAGCTTCGGCCGGTCGGGCACAGCTCAGCTTTCACGGCCGCCCGCAAACGCGAGCTGCGCGCGCAGCTCGCGCCGTATGAGACCGGCGAGCGCGGCAGCGGCGAGCCGAGTCGCTGGAGTTCCGAGCGAGAGCTCGAGTGGGTGGCGCTGCGGCCGGAGCTGGTTGTCGAGGTCAGCTACGACCACAGCAGCGATGGACGGATCCGCCACGGCACAAAGATCGTCCGTTGGCGCGAGGACAAGCAGCCGCACGAGTGCACGGTCGACCAGCTGCGCTGACGCTCAACCGCGCTTCGCGCGCGAGGGCGCGACGCGCGGCCCCTCACCCTCGGCCTTGGGGAAATTCGGCGGCCATGGCGCGTCGCCGAGGCCGGCGGCCTCGTCGCGGGCGGCCAGCTCGAGCAGGCTGTCCAGCGAGCCGGCGCGCTCATCGATCGCGGCCGAGGGGTCGCCGCGTTCGCGCAGCCGTGCCGGCACGGTGTCGAGCCGCAGCTCGGCAGGCTCCACCTGGTTGTAATCGACGAATACGCCGATCCGCTCCTCCTTCCACCATTTGCTCGTGGCGCGCCCGGGCATCCGTCGCTCGACCTCGCGCGCCAGGGCGAGTGCGGCGCGGCGGACCTCCTGGAAACCTCGCTGCGGATGGATGCGGACGTTGATGTGGATGCCACGCGAACCCGAGGTCTTGGGAAAGCCGATCAGGCCGTGCTCCTCGAGCACCTCGCGGACGCACAGCGCCACCGCACGCACCTCGTCGAAGGGGATCTGCGGCATCGGGTCCAGATCGACGCGCAACTCGTCGGGGCGATCAAGGTCGCGGCGGCGCACCGGCCACGGGTTCCAGTCGATCACGCCGAGGTTGACGCCCCATGCGAGGTGCGCGGCGTCAGACACCACCAGCTCCCGCGCCGAGCGGCCGCTCGGGAAGTGCACCGTGGCGGTGGTCAGCCACTCCGGCGCATTGTCGGGCACGCGCTTCTGGAAGAAGAACTCGCCGGCCACGCCGTTCACCCAGCGCTTCATCGTCGTGGGGCGCTCACGCAGGTGGCGGACCACCGCCTCCTCGCAGTCCAGGTAGTAGCTCACGAGGTCGAGCTTCGTGAAGCCCGGCTGCGGGAAGAACAGCTTCGCCGGGTTTGAGATCCGCACTTCGCGGCCCGCCGCCTCGATCATGATCGCCTCTGCCTTCATCGGCTTGAGAGAATGCCGCACGATGGCGCTTGACGACCGGCCGGTCCTGGTCGCTCCCGATTCCTTCAAGGGAACGCTTTCGGCTCATCAGGTGGCGGCGGCAGTCGGCCGGGGGCTGCGTCGGGGCGGAATGGCGGTCGACCTCGCTCCCGTCGCGGACGGCGGCGAGGGAACGATGCAGGTCCTGCTCGACCGCCTGGGCGGCGAGATCGTGTCGATCAGCGCGAGCGATCCACTCGGGCGTGAAGTGACGGCGAGCTTCGCGTTGCTCGGCGGCGGGCGCACGGCGCTCGTGGAGGTAGCGGCGGCGAGTGGACTCGCGCTCCTCGCCCCGGCCGAGCGCGACGCCGAGGCGGCCTCGAGCGCCGGCACCGGCGAGCTGATCGTCGCGGCCGTCGCGCGCGGCGCCGCGAGCGTGCTGGTCGCCGCCGGCGGCAGCGCGAGCACCGATGGCGGCCGCGGCGCGCTCGAAGCGATCGCCGCGGCCGGGGGCCTGGGCGCCACGCAGCTGACCGTGTTGTGTGACGTGCGCACGCCATTCGAGCAGGCCGCGGCGATGTTCGGCCCGCAGAAGGGCGCCGACGCCGGCGCCGTCGCGCGGCTGGCGCGCCGGCTTGAGGCGTTTGGGCTGCCGCGCGGGGTGGCGATGACCGGCGCCGCCGGCGGGCTCGCCGGCGGGCTGTGGGCAAACCTCGGCGCGCACCTGCTGCCCGGAGCGTCGTTCGTGCTCGATGCGCTGGATTTCGACGAGCGGATGCTCGCGAGCAGGGCGGTGGTCGTCGGCGAAGGCCGACTGGACGCGACCAGCCTGGAGGGCAAGATCGTCGCCGAGGTCGCGACCCGCGCGCGCCAGCATGGCGTCCCTGCGCACGCGATCGTCGGGAGCTCCGCGCTGGAGCGCTTCGACGCGAGAATCCTCGACTTGCAGGAGATTCTGGAGGCCACCGACGAGCGTGCGCTTGAAGATGCCGGTGCGGCACTCGCCTGCGTGATCGCCGCGCGACCGCTACGCTCGCAGCAGTGAGCACCGAGATCGCCGCCGACGCCGGCACATCGGCCAGGCCCGCCGTGCTCAGCCGGGCACAGGCGTCGCTGCCCGGCGCGCGGCGCGCGACGGTGATCGGAGCCGGCTCCTTCGGCACCGCGATCGCGGTTCTCCTGGCGCGTGCCGGAGTCCGCACGACCCTGCAGACGCGCACCGAACAGCAGGCCGCGGAGCTGAACGACAGCCGTGTGAACGAGAAGTACCTCCCCGGCGTGGAGCTGCCCTCGCAGCTGCGCATCGAGCCGGTCTCAAGCGGCGTGTCGCGGGCCGATTACGTCTTCCTGGCCGTTCCCTCGACGAGTCTCGTCGAGGCGATTGCGGCGCTCGAGAGCGCCGGGCTCGGCCGGCGCAGCGCGGTCGTCTCGCTGTCCAAGGGCCTTGTCCCGCCCGACGGTGCCCAGGAGATGGTGCACGCTGGCGCCGGCCTGGTGGCCGCGGCGTTCGACGAAGGGCTCGCCGAGGGCCTCGCCGGGATCTTCAACCGCGCCGGCGTGGTCTGTGAGCTGGCCAACGACCCGGTCGGCGTCGAGCTCGCCGGTGTCGCCAAGAACGCTGCCGCACTGGCCGCCGGCGCCACCGAAGCTCAGGGCCTCAACGCGGCAGGGGCCGCAGCCGGGCACATCTTCGCCGAGGCCTGGCGCCTCGCTGAGGCCGCGGGTGCGCGCCCGGAATCCTTCATCGGACTGGCAGGGGCCGGCGACCTCGTCGCCACCGCGCTCGCGCCGATGAGCCGCAACCGCCGTGCCGGGGAGCTGCTCGCGCAGGGCGTGCCGGCGGCCGAGATCCAGGAGAGCGTCTCGCAGGCGGTGGAGGCGCTCCAGTCGGTGCCGCTGCTCGCGCATTCGATCCAGCGGGCCGGACTTCCGGCGCCGGTCACCGGCGGCCTGGCACGCCTAATCGACGGCGAGCTGCCGCTCGCGGAGTGGGTGGCGCTGGTGCGCGCCACGGTGCCGCCGCGCGCACGCTGGCGACGCTCGCGGGGCTTTTGGCAGCGGCTGCGCGAGCGGCTCACGCGCCGGCGCCGCGACGCTCCGCCAGCGTTGTGATCACCGCCTCATAGACACCCTCGCCGTGCCCGGCGGCGGTTACGCGCACGTTCGCACCTGCGCTCGCCGCTCCTCGCATCGCAGGATCGCGCTCGAGCGCGTTGGCGACCAGCCAGAAGGTGTGCACGACCTCGGCGACGGCGAGATCCTCGCGCGAGTCGCCGACTGCGAAGGTGTCGGCGACCCGGAAGCCGCGGGCACGCTGGTGGCGAGCCACGGCCGCGGCCTTCGACCCGCCGGCCGGAATCAGGTGGTAGGCGCGCAGCAGCTCCTGCGGGCCCACGTTGCTGACGTCGGTGCTCAGGCCGCCGTTGTCGACAAGCCGCAGGCCACCGTGCCCGTGCTCGCGCAGCAGCGCGTCGGCCTCGGCGGCATCCACCCTGCCCCGGAAGACGTGCGAGATCTCGCGCCCGCGATGCCAGGGGTCGTGGTACTCGAGTCGCCCGGCGTAGTGCGCGAGCAACAGCTCGGGCGCGCCGGAGTCGTCGATCTGCTCAAAGACGGAGCGCTCGCCGGCCACCAGCTCGGTCATCCACAGCTGCTCGCCGTCGAGCTCGAGCACGCAGCCGGCCTCGTAGATGAACGCGGTCTGGCCGAGCAGCCGGGCGTCCTCGGCGACCTGGGCGCGCCGGCGCCCGCTCATCAACACCACCTCCACCGATGCGCGCAGGCACGCCTCGATCGCCCGCACCCCCAGCAGCGAGACGGCGCCCTCGCCGTCGTGCAGCAGCGATGCCCCAGCGCCCAGCAGCGTGCCGTCGAGATCGAGGTAGAGGGCCCCGCTCACCGCGCGCCCGCCATCGGCGGGCGCTCCGCCGCCGCCGCCGCCGGCGAGCACCCCGCGGGCTCGCTCAGCGGCGCCGGGTCAAGCTCGAGCAGGCGTCCGTCGCGCTCCAGGCGCAGCGCGATCTGGGCAAGCACCGAATAGGCCATGCCGCTGAGCTCGAGCAGCGGCTTGTGGCTGTTGTGGTGGGTATCGAGGTCGACCTGGGCCATCCCGTCGAGGCCGACCGCCTCGAGTACGTCGAGCAGCATCGCGATCTCGACGCCGTAGCCGGTCGCGAACGGCAGCCGCTCGAGCAGCGAACGTCGCGCCGCAACCTCGCCCGCCAGCGGCTGGCTGACACCGGCGAGCGCCGGGTAGAAGATCGCCAGCGCCGGACGCGCCAGCAGATGGTTCACGCGCCCACCGCCGTCCGCGAGCAGCAACTCGCCCTGGCGAAACGGGCGACGGTAGAAGGCCTTGACGAACTCGATCTCGTCGAACTCGATCAGCGGGCCGAGCAGGCCGATGGCGTAGTGCGCCGGAAACTCGAGCACGTCGGCGTCCAGGAAGCACACGAGGTCGCCGTCGAGGACGCTGAGCGCGCGCCACATCGCGTCGCCCTTGCCGGCCGCCGGGCCGTAGGCGGGCATCAACGCGGACTCCGCGAAGACGCTCGCACCGGCGTCGGCGGCAATCGCGGCGGTATCGTCGCTCGATCCGCCGTCGATCACGACGAGCTGGTCGATCGCCCCGCGCTCGCGCAGGCCGGCGAGCAGTTCGACGATCGGGCCGATCGTCGCCGCGCAGTCGCGCGCCGGCAGACACACCGACGCAGTGCACTCGCGTGCAGCGAGTGCGGTCTCGTCGTAGCGGGAATGGTGGAAGCTGCGGGCTTGGCGCCAGTGTTCCGCGGAGTCGAACGCCATCCGCCCCTACTATGGCAAGGCGTGAGCAAGGCGGCCGCGATGACGCGCGAGATCGAGCCCTGGAGCGCCCTGCTGGAAGTCGCGCGGGGGGATCGGCGACTCGTCGGCGAGAGCTTCGAAGGTGCCCGAGCCGCGCGCTTTGCGCAGCTCCCGCCCCAGCTTCACCCCGAGCTCGCGGCGGCACTGCGGGAGGCCGGCATCGAGCGCCTCTACAGCCACCAGGCGCAGGCGCTCGAGGCCGCGTGGAATGGCCCGACGATCGTCACGACGGGCACAGCCTCCGGCAAATCGCTGTGCTTCAACCTGCCCACCCTCGACACGCTGCTGCGCGACCCCAAGGCGCGCGCGCTCTACATCTACCCGACCAAGGCCCTCGCCCAGGACCAGGCGAGGGCGATCAGCGCGCTCGGCCTGCACCAGCGGATCCGTCCCGCGATCTACGACGGCGACACGCCCCGCGAGTCACGCGGCGAGGTACGCCGCAAGGCGAACCTCATCCTGACCAACCCCGACATGCTGCATCTCGGCATCCTCCCCCACCACGACGCCTGGTCGACGCTCTTCGCCAACCTCGCCGTGGTCGTCGTCGACGAGGCACACATCTACCGCGGCGTATTCGGCTCCCACGTCGCCAACGTGCTGCGGCGGCTGCGGCGGATCGCCGCGGCCTACGGCACGGCGCCGCGAATCCTCCTGGCCTCGGCGACGATCGCCAACCCGGTCGAGCTCGCCGAGCGCCTGACCGGCCTCGAGGATGTGACGCTGATCGACGACGACGGCTCCCCCTCGGCCGGCCGGCGGATCGCCATCTGGAACCCGCCCGTGACCGACGAGGTGGCGGGCGCGCGACGCTCGGCGCTGGCCGAGGGCGCCGAACTCCTCGCCGGGCTGGTCGCCGCCGGGGCGCGAACGATCTGCTTCGTGCGCTCGCGCAAGGGAGTGGAGCTGCTCAGCCGGATCACGCGCGACGAGCTCGAGCGCCTCGGCGCCGGCGAGCTCGGCGAACTGGTCACGCCGTATCGGGCCGGCTATACCCCGGCGCAGCGGCGCGAGATCGAGGCGCGCCTGGTTGCCGGCGAGGTGCGTGCCGTCGTCACAACCGACGCGCTCGAGCTGGGCATCGACGTCGGTGCGCTGGACGCCTCCCTCGTCGTCACCTTCCCTGGCACGATCGCGAGCCTGCGCCAGATGTGGGGACGCGCCGGGCGCCGCCGCCGCGGGCTCGCGTGCTATGTCGCCGGCGAGGATGCGCTGGACCAGTTCTTCGCGCGTCACACCGAGGATTTCCTCGACCGGCCGGTGGAGTCGGCGATCCTCGATCACGAATCCGAGGAGATCCATCTCGCGCATCTGCTCTGCGCGGCGCACGAGGGCCCGCTGAGCGAGCGCGACGCGGAGTTCTTCGGGCCGCGCACGCTCGCATTCCTCGAGCGCCTCGAGGGACTCGGCGAGCTGCGCGCAAAGGACGGCCAGTTCGTCCTGCGCCGCCGCGAACGCTACCCGGCCGGCGAGGTCTCGCTGCGATCAGCGTCCCGCGACTCCTTCGAGATCGTCGATCTGGGCACCGGCGAGGCGCTCGGCACCGCCGAGTTCGCGCGGGCCTTCTCAACGCTTCACCCTGGCGCGATATATCTGCACCTCGGCCGCTCGTTCCACGTGCGCGAACTGGACCTCGACGCCCGCCGCGCGCTGGTCGAGCCGTTCGACGGCGACTGGTACACCCAGCCCAAGCGCGAAACCGACACGCTGATCGAGGCACTGCTCGACCGGCGCGAGACGCTGGGCGTGACGCTCTCCTTCGGGCGCGTGCTCGTTACCGAGACGGTGCTTGCCTACCAGCGCCGGCGTCTCTCCGACCACGCCGAGATCGACCTGACGGCGCTCGCGCTGCCGCCGACGCGCTTCGCGACGCAGGCGATGTGGTTCGAGCTGGACGGCGGCACGCTCCAGGGCTTCCCGCTGGAGCTGTTGCTCGGCTCGCTGCACGCCGTCGAGCACGCCCAGATCGCGGTGCTGCCGCTGCTGGCGATGTGCGACCGCTGGGACATCGGCGGCCTCTCGACCAACGCCCACCCGCAGACCGCCGCGCCGACGATCTTCATCCACGACGGCCACCCCGGCGGCGTGGGCATCACGCGTATCGCCTTCGCGCACTTCGAGGAGCTGGTCGCCGACGCTCACCGGTTGATCGCCGAATGCCCATGCCGCGACGGATGCCCGTCGTGCGTGCAGTCGCCCAAGTGCGGCAACCTCAACGAGCCGCTCTCGAAGCACGGGGCCGCGGAGCTGCTCGAGCGGATGCTCTACCCGCAGTGATCCAGCATCCGGCGTTCGCCGTCGATCCGTGGTCGATCCGTGAGACCGAGCTTGACCTCGACGTGCTCGAGCAGACCGGCTCGGTGTTCACGCTCGCGAACGGGCACATCGGCTTGCGTGGCAACCTCGACGAGGGCGAACCACCCGGGCTCCCCGGCACCTACCTCGGCGGCTTCTACGAGCAGCGGGCGATGCCGTACGCGGAAGCCGGCTACGACTTCCCCGAGGCGGGCCAGACGGTCGTCAACGTCACCAACGGCAAGATCATTCGGCTGCTGGTCGACGATGAGCCCTTCGACGTTCGCTTCGGCGTCCTGAGCAGCCACGAGCGCGCCCTCGATCTCCGGGCCGGAGTGCTGCGACGCCGCGTCGACTGGTCCTCCCCGGCCGGCAAGCGCGTGCGCATCTCCTCGGTGCGGCTGGTCTCGCTCGTGCAGCGGGCCGTGGCCGCAGTCTCCTACGAGGTCGAGGCGGTCGATTCGGCGCTGCGGGTGGTCGTGCAGTCGGAGCTCGTGGCCAACGAGCTGACCGGCGCCGCCGAGGCCGACCCGCGCGCCTGGGCAGATCTCGGTATGCCGCTGGCTTCGGAGCAGTTTTCACACGACGACCTCCACGCCGTGCTGGTCCACGCCACCAGGCAGAGCGGGCTGCGCATGGCGGCAGCGATGGATCATCTCGTCGAGGGCCCGCCCAGCAGCGCGACGGCGAGCGAGAGCAGCGCGGACCTTGCTCGCGTGACGATCACCGCCGATCTGTTACCGGGAGAGCGGTTGCGCGTCGTGAAGCTGATGGCCTACGGCTGGTCGAGCGAACGCTCGATCGCCGCGCTTGGCGATCAGGCTGCCGCGGCGCTGGCGCAGGCGCGCGACACGGGCTGGGACGGGCTCCTCGCTGAGCAGCGCGACTACCTCGACGACTTCTGGCAACGCGCCGACGTCGAGCTCGAAGGCGACGAGGAGCTTCAGCAAGCGGTGCGCTTCGGGCTCTTTCACACCCTCCAGGCCGGCGCCCGCGGCGAACAGCGCGCGATCGCAGCCAAGGGGCTGACCGGGCCGGGCTACGACGGGCACACCTTCTGGGACGCCGAGACCTTCGTGCTCGCGGTCCTTACCTACACCGCCCCGGACGCCGCCCGCGACGCGCTGCGCTGGCGCCACACGACACTGGACCTCGCACGCGAACGAGCCAGGATCCTCGGATTCGCCGGCGCGGCGTTTCCCTGGCGGACGATCGACGGGCGGGAATGCTCGGGGTACTGGCCGGCCGGGACCGCCGCGTTCCACATCGCCGCGGACATCGCCGATGCCGTCGGCCGCTACCAGGCCGCGAGCGACGACGATCAGGCGTTCGAGCGCGAAACCGGACTCGAACTCCTCGTCGAGACGGCACGGCTGTGGTGCTCGCTGGGCCACCGCGACGCCAGCGGGCGTTTTCGCATCGACGGCGTGACCGGCCCCGACGAATACAGCGCCGTCGCCGACAACAACGTCTACACCAACCTCATGGCAGCGCACAACCTGCGCCTGGCGGCCGACGCCGTTGATCGTCACCCCGACCGTGCCGCCGAGCTGAGCGTCGGATCCGCCGAAGCGGCGGCCTGGCGCGATGCGGCCACCGCGATGCTCATCCCGTTCGACGAGCGACTGGACATCCACCCCCAGTCCGAGGGATTCACCGAGCACGAGCTCTGGGACTTCAGGGCGACCGCGCCCGAGCAATACCCGCTGCTGCTGCACGCCCCCTACGTCGACCTGTACCGCAAGCAGGTCGTCAAACAGGCCGACCTCGTGCTCGCGCTGCACCTGCGAGGAGACGCGTTCAGCGCCAAGCAGAAGGCCCGCAACTTCGCTTATTACGAGGCGCTGACGGTGCGTGACTCTTCGTTGTCGGCCTGCACGCAGGCGGTCATAGCGGCTGAGGTTGGCCACCTCGAGCTGGCCTGCGACTACTTCGCCGAGGCGGCGCTGATGGACCTCGACGACCTCAACCACAACACCCGCGACGGCCTGCACATCGCCTCGCTCGCAGGCGCATGGATCGTCGCCGTCGCCGGGTTCGGCGGCATGCGCGACCACGGCGGCGCTCTCAGCTTCGCGCCCCGGCTACCCAGGCGACTGACCCGCCTGGCGTTCGGCATCTGCTTCGCGGGGCGGCGGCTGCGCGTCGAGGTCACGCACGCGGAGGCCCGCTACTCGCTGCTCGAGGGACCCCCACTCCAGATCACCCACCACGGCCAGGCAATCACGGTCACGACGGACGAGTTGCACGGGTGGCCGATTCCCGAGATCACCCCCGACGGGGAACCCCCGCGCCAGCCATACGGACGCGCCCCAACCCGGCGAGCCCAGGCGGAGTAGCAGCGCGTTGCGCGCCGCCGCCGTCGCCTGACTGCAATGTCGCCCGCCGGCGACCGTCAAGCGGGTGCTGAGAGGCATGTGGAAAACCCGCGGGTTTTGAGCGCATCCCGCTGCTACAGTCGCTTGGCGAAGGGCACCAACTGCGGGGTCCGCTCACTGAGCGTGGGCGGGCAACACGGTCGACTTTCCGAGGCGGTTCGTTGCACGAGCCCGGAGGTGGATGTGCCCTGTCGGCCGCATGCCAGGACTGCCGCGAACGGAAGTTACGCGGATCTCGCAGCTCAAGCCAAGCCCATGCCGCCGCGGCTGCGACTGCGTGCGAGCTTCAACGACGAGGGCCTTTGCGCCACCGCCCACGCAGGCCGGCGAGCGGAGCCGACGGCGATTGACGTGGTGGGTAGCTCCCAGCCGCACGGTCCCCCCATGCGCCACGACCGGCGCGCCCGACCAAATGATCCCCCCACGAGCGATAGGAGATCCAGATGAAGGCCCTCGTTTACCACGGTCCCGGCCAGCGCGGCTGGGACACGGTGGATGACCCGAAGATCATCGATGCGACCGATGCGATCGTCCGCATCGACACATCCACCATCTGCGGCAGCGACCTGCACATCCTCAAGGGCGACGTGCCTGAGACGCTGCCCGGGACGATCCTCGGCCACGAGGCGGTGGGGACCGTGCTCGAGACGGGCCCGGCGGTGCAGAGCGTGGCGCCGGGAGATCGTGTGCTGCTGTCTTGCGTGAGCGCATGCGGCCGCTGCCGCTACTGCAAAGAGGGGCACTACGGCCAGTGCCTGGGCGGCGGCGGTTGGATCTTTGGTCACACGATCAACGGCGTTCAGGCCGAGTTCGCTCGCGTCCCGTTCGCCGACAACTCCGTCTACAAGTTCCCCGCAACGCTCGGCGATGAGCAGGTGCTGTTCCTCGCCGACATCCTGCCGACAGCGTTCGAGGTCGGTGTGCTCAACGGCGCGATCTCGCCAGGAGACGTCGTCGCAATCGTCGGCGCGGGACCCGTCGGCCTCTCGGCGATCCTCACCGCGGCGCTGTACACACCCGGCCGGATCGTCGCCATCGATCTCGCTGACACGCGCCTGGAGAGCGCGCTGAGGTTTGGCGCGGACATCACGATCAACAACGGGCGCGAGGACGCGGTCGCGCTCGTGATGGAACTCACCGACGGTCTCGGTGCCGACGTGGCGCTCGAGGCGGTCGGTGTGCCGCAGACCTTTGAGCTTGCGACGGAGTTGATCCGCCCCGGCGGGCGCGTCGCGAACATCGGTGTGCACGGCAAGCCCGCGATGCTGCATCTCGAGACGCTCTGGACCCGCGACGTCACGATCACCACCGGCCTGGTTGACACCTTCAGCATCCCGCAACTGCTGCGGCTGATCGCCGACGGACGTCTTGACCCGTCGCTGTTTGCCACCCACCACTACGCGCTCGAAGACACGATGACCGCCTACGACACCTTCGCCGACGCAGCGAACACCGGCGCCCTGAAGGTCGTTTTGCAAGGGGCGCAGAGACCAAACGCCGACGAACAGCACGCCGGCGCTCTCGCTGCTCACTGAGCAGCCCGCCCGCAGACCAATGCCAGGCCCGGCGCAAGCGAGGATCGCGGGCAGTGCCGCTGAGGATCCTCGCGGCGTCGGGCGCCGCCGGTGGTG
>JBEKSK010000055.1:0-11346 GCA_049517155.1 Solirubrobacteraceae bacterium | reverse complement strand
GCGATTTCCGCATCGACGCTCGCGGCGACGGGATGCACACCGGGGGCCAGCTCGCCGCGCTCGCCGGCGAGGCCGGCCACCGCCAGCGCCTGCGCCGCGAACGACAGGTCCATGACCGAACCCGGATGGCCGGCGGCCGCGGCGAGGTTCACGACCCGGCCCTTGGCGACGAGGTGCAGCCGCCGCCCGGCGATCTCGTACTCGTCGACCAGCGGCAGGACCTCCCGCGGCGGCCCGCCGGCCAGTTGCGCAAGCTCGCGCAGGGCGATCTCGACGTCGAAATGGCCCGCGTTGGCGAGCACCGCGCCGTCGCGCATCAGCTCGAAGTGCTCGCGGCGCAGGACGTCCGGGACGCCGGTGACGGTGATGAAGACCTCGCCGCGCGGCGCCGCCGCGAGCGCGCTCATCACCTCATAGCCCTCCATCCGCGCTTCGAGTGCCGCGACCGGGTCGACCTCGCAGACGATCACGGCGGCGCCGGCGCCCTTGGCCCGCTGCGCCACGCCGCGCCCCGCCGACCCGTAGCCGAGCACGACGACCGCGCGCCCCGCCAGCAGTAGATTGGTGGCGCGCAGCAGGCCGTCGAGCGTCGACTGCCCGGTGCCGTAGCGGTCGTTGAAGACGCGCTCGGTGAGCGTCTCGTTGACCGCCAGCACGGGGCAGTGCAGCGCCTGCTCGGCTTCCATTGCGCGCAGTCGCACGAGCCCGGTGGCGGTCTCCTCGGTGGCTCCGAGCAACGCCCGCGCGGCGGCGCCCCGATCGCGGTGGGCGCAGACGATCAGTTCGGCGCCGTCGTCGATCAGGATCTGTGGCGCGCGATCGATCAGCTGCGCGAGCGCCCGCTCGTAGGCCGCGCGATCCTCGCCGCGCACGCCGAACACCTCCGCCCCGTGCTCGGCCGCAAGCGCCGCCGCCACGTCGTCCTGGGTGGAGAGCGGGTTGGCCGCACAGAGCGAGACCGCGGCGCCGCCCGCCACCAGTGCGCGCACGAGGTTCGCCGTCTCGGCCGTGACGTGCAGGCAGGCGGCGACGCGGCGCCCGGCGAGCGGGCGCTCGCGCGCGAAGCGCTCGCGGATCGCCGCGAGCACCGGCATCTGACCGTCCGCCCAGGCGATTCGCGCCGCCCCGGCGCGGGTCAGCGCGAGGCGGCGCGAGGCGGCGCCGGAAGGGCGTCCGGCGGCCACGACACCCCTACCCGGGGCCACCGGCTAGTAGCGGTAATGGTCGGGCTTGTACGGCCCCGCCACCGGCACGCCGATGTAGGCCGCCTGCTCGTCGGTCAGGCGCGTCAGCTTGACCCCGAGCGCGTCGAGGTGCAGCCGGGCGACCTTTTCATCGAGGTGCTTGGGCAGCACGTAGACGCGCTTCTCGTACTCGTCGTTGCGGGTGAACAGCTCGATCTGGGCGATCGTCTGGTTGGAGAAGGAGTTCGACATCACGAACGACGGATGACCGGTGGCGTTGCCGAGGTTCAGCAGCCGGCCCTCGGAGAGCACGATCACCGAGTGCCCGTCGGGGAAGCGCCACTCGTCGACCTGCGGCTTGATGTTGATCCGCTCGATTCCCGGGTAGCTCTCGAGCCCGGCGATGTCGATCTCGTTGTCGAAGTGGCCGATGTTGCCGACGATCGCCTGGTGCTTCATCGCCGCCATGTCGGCCACGGTGATGATCCCCTTGTTGCCCGTGCAGGTGATGAAGACGTCACCGGTCCCCAGCACGTCGGCGAGCGTCAGCACCGAATAGCCCTGCATCGAGGCCTGCAGCGCGCAGATCGGGTCGATCTCGGTGACGATGACCTTCGCGCCCTGCGCGCGCAGTGACTCCGCCGAGCCCTTGCCGACGTCACCGAAGCCGCAGACCACGGCGGTCTTGCCGGCGAGCATCAGATCGACGGCGCGGTTGATGCCGTCGACGAGCGAGTGTCGGCAGCCGTAGAGGTTGTCGAACTTCGACTTCGTCACCGAGTCGTTGACGTTGATCGCCGGGAACAGGAGATCGCCGGTCTCGGCCAGCTGGTAGAGGCGGTGGACGCCGGTGGTGGTCTCCTCGGTCACGCCCATCACGGCGGCCGCGACGTTCGTCCAGCGCTGCGGATCCTCCGCCAGTGAGCGTCCGAGCAGCTCAAGGATCAGGCGGAACTCCTCGTTCTCGGCGCTCGCGGGGTCCGGCACGGCGCCGGCGCGTTCGAACTCGGCGCCCTTGTGCACCAGCAGGGTCGCGTCACCGCCGTCGTCGAGGATCATGTTGGGACCGCCGCCGTCGGGGAAGCGCAGCGCGCGCTCGGTGCACCACCAGTACTCCTCGAGCGTCTCCCCCTTCCACGCGAACACGGGCACGCCCGTCACGGCGATCGCGGCGGCTGCGTGGTCCTGGGTCGAGAAGATGTTGCACGAGCACCAGCGCACCTGCGCCCCGAGCGCGACGAGCGTCTCGATCAGCACGGCGGTCTGGATCGTCATGTGCAGGGAGCCGGTGATCCGCGCGCCCTTCAGCGGCTGGGCGGCCTCGAACTCGGCGCGGATCGACATCAGGCCCGGCATCTCGTGCTGGGCGAGGCGGATCTCGTTGCGGCCGAACTCGGCGAGCGCCAGGTCGGCGACCTTGAAGTCCTCGGCGGTGAGCGTTGCTGGTCCTGTCATGCGGCCTCCAGTAGGTCGTTGGTGTCGGCGGTGGCGGCGGCGATCAGCGCCTGGTGCTTCTCCTGCTCCCAGCGCAGCCAGTCGCCGGCCGCGACGTGCTCGGGCCGCGCCGGCTCGGTCTCGAACCACTCCTCGACGGCGCCGGCGAGCCGCGGCTCGGTGCGCAGGCGCCGCGCGAAGCCGAGCTCGGCGAGCCCGAAGTCGAAGCCGGCGAGCAGTTCGCGCAGCGTGCGCAGGCGCTGCAGCTGGGCGGGGCCGTAGAGCCGGTAGCCGCCGGCCGAGCGGGGAAGCTCGAGCAGCCCGGCCCCCTCGATGTAGCGCAGCATCCGCGGCGACCAGCCGCTGGTCTGCGCCGCTTCGTTGATCGTCAGTGCATCCATCGCGCTTGGCCAACCCTACCACATGATTGTCAAGGTTGTTCGGATCGGTGCATGCACCGATCCGTCGGGCGGCGCATGCGCCGCCCGACGGGCTGGTGCATGCACCAGCCCGCACGGCCCCCCCAGCTCAGGCCGGCTTGACGATCTCGACCCAGTCGAGCGAGTGGCCACAGAGCGACTGCGCGTGCGCCGGTGAGACCTCGGTGTAATGCATCAGCGAGTCCGGCGGCGAGAGCGCTATTGCAAACAGCGACGTGTAGTAGTCGCTGTCGGCGCTTGCGGGCGCGAGGCTGGCGTTCGGATAGGTGATGGTGATGGTGTGCGCGCCCGGCGCGAGCTTCAGCGGCACACCGATCCGGTTGTAGCCGCCGGGCGGGTTGAGCTGGTTGGCCACCGAGCCGACGCGGCGGCCGTCCACATCAACCACGAAGCCGCGGATGAAGCTGCCGCCGAGCCACAGCTGGTACTCGCGCGCCGGATGCGAGATCACGATATGCGCGGTCGTGGTCGCGCCGCCCGCGGTCGGCGTGAGCGTGCCGCTCGAGGGATCGGCGTCCCAGCCGCCACTCCACTGCGTGGAGGTGCCACGCACGACGATCGGATTGGGACGCTCGTAGGCGAGCAGCTCGCCGCCGTCGGCGAGCGCGCTGGAGGCGAGCGAGTGGACCGTGGCGCAGGACGGCACGCCGGCCGGGGCGATCGGACACAGCGGCTGATCCGGCGGGGTGACGTTGGACGCCATGCCGCAGTAGGCGTCGGCGGTGATGTCGCCGAACGGCACCTGGCTGATCACGCGCTCGGCCGGCTTGGCCGGCTGCTGCCAGAGCTGGTAGTAGGTGCCGGTCCAGACCGGCGCGCGGCCGTAGATCGATGGCGGGCGGCCCTCGGTCGGCCCGATCCGCAGCACCAGCGAGCGGTAGGGCGCGAGCGTGTCGACGCCGAAGGAGTCGATGTTGGCCCACGCCGAGTCGGTCAGCAGCGCCTTGCCGAGCGTCGGCAGGTTGACTGGCCGGTATTCCGCGGGCTCGACCGGCGCCGCGTCGCGCAGGAAGTGGCGGTCGGCATAGATCTCGTACTCGTTGATGAAGACCGGGCCCTTGCCGGCGGTCAGCTTGCTGATCGTCTCGAACTCGGAGAGCCGCGCGCGCGGGGCGAGGGTCACGTTGTGGTACTGGAGGTAATTCGACCACAGGACGCCCCCGGCGATCGCGCCCAGCAGCACCACGCCGGCGATGACCGCGGTCGTGCGCCGCGCGTTGAACAGGATCGCGCCGCCGGTCATCCCCGCCAGCAGCACGGCGGGCGAGGAGATCGCAAGCGATTTGCCCATCACCCAGGGGACGCTGCCCAGCAGCGAGAGCACGACGATCGAAACGAGCGCCACGCCCACGTAGAGCGCCAGCGCCGGGCTGCGCCGCCGAAGCGTCCAGCCGAGCGCGAACAGCGCGCCGGCGAAGACGAGATAGATCAGCACGTGGTTGACGAGCGACGGGGGCGGCGAGGGGAAGCTGCGGAAGTCGCCGTCGATCCAGATCCCGCCGAGCTGGATCGCGCGCAGCGCCGAGGTAAGGTTGCCGTAGGCGGTCGCGCGGTTTGAGGTGACGGCGGCCGTTGAGCTGCTGACGGCGGAGAACGCGCTGTTGGCGTTCAGGTAGGCCGACAGCGTCGGCCACGCCGGCAGTGCGAGCAGCGCCGTCAGCGGGATCGCCACGAGCGCGCCGACGAACAGCCTGGCGCCACGGCTGAAGCGCCATGCCAGGACGCCGCACAGGACGAGCGCGACCGGGCCGACGTAGACCACGACGCCCGGGCCGAGCGTCACGATCAGCGCCGCTCCGGCGACCGCCACCGGCACCATCGCACGGGCTCTCGGCCGCTCGGCGGCGAGCAGCCTGGCCGTCGCGGCGATCCCGAGCGCGAACAGGAAGGCAGCCGTCAGCTCCTTGATCCCGCCCCAGGCCGCGTAGCCGAACAGGAGCGCCGACTGGGCGGCGATGAAGGCCGCGAACGCCCGCAGCCAGGCGCTCTCCACGACCGGCGCGAGCAGCTCGAAGCAGCACAGCGCGAGCGCGCTCGCGCACACCGCGAGGTAGGGCTGGAAGATCCAGGCCGAGTCGATGCCGGTGATCCAGTGGCCGACGCCCGCCAGCATGAAGGCGCCGGAGGGGTAGCCGGAGGTGGTCAGGTTGGTGTAGAGCAGCAGCTGGTAGGTCGAGCTCGGCAACGTCGAGAGCGAGCGGCCGTGAGCGAAGAACTGGTCGATGAAGCCCAGCCAGGTCGCGGTGTCGTCGAGCCGCACGTAGCCGAGGAACGTCGCTTCGCCGCTGAGGATCACGGGCGCGCCGTAGACCGCCAGCACGCCGAGCGCCGCGACGAGCGCCGCCGGTGGGATTGCCGTGCGTCGCCAGGCTCGCGCCAGGCCGGCCAGCGCCCCGGCCGCCACGACGGGCGCCGCGGCCGGCGCGCTGAAGGAGAACATCGTGAAGATCCCGGCGACCACGAGTGCGCCCGCGAGCCCGAGCGGAATCGCGAGCACCCCGACGCTGCGCTCGCCGGCGGCCCACTCGACGAGCGCGCCCCAACCGAGCCCGACCGCCGCGAGAACCAGCGGGAACAGGACCCATGACAGGATCATCGACACGCGCGGGCCACCGGTGGGCGATCCTAGCTGAGCTCTCTTAATGCAGCAGGCGCCGTGCGATCCGCCAGTACAGGCGCGACACGATCGCAACCGCCCGCGGCAGCGCAAGGTTGGGGTTGTCAAGCTCACCGGTCAGTTGCGCGGCGAAGGCCGCCGACCCGATCCGGCGTGTGAGCGAAACGGCGCGGCGGCGCTCGAGCGTGCGCGGCAAGCCCGCGACGGTCGCGAGCTGCGCCCGCAGCTTCTCGCTCAGCCAGCCATCGCGCGCCGCGATCAGAAGGATTCCAAGCTCGCCCGCCGCCAGCGCCGGGGCGAGCGCCGCCAGCAGCGCGAGCGGATAGGTGGCGAGCAGCGTGCGCCAGCGGTTTCGCTCGAGCAGGTACCACTTCTGCGGACCCTTTTCGAATACGTAGTCGTGGATCACGCGGGCGCGCGGCTCGACACCCACGCCACGTCCGGATAGCCACAGGCGCAGGCCGAGGTCGAGATCCTCGCCGTAGAGGAAGTAGTCGTCGCGCAGCCCGTCGAGCGCCAGCCAGTCCTCGCGCCGGACGACGAGCGCCGCGCCGGACGGGAAGGCCGTCTCATACGGAAGTGCCGCGAGCGTGCCGGCCTGCGCGCCGCAGCGCCCCGCCCAGCCGATGCCGAGATAGTGCACGACGCCGCCGGCGCTGTTGATCCTTCCGTCGCTGAGCATCACGGCCGGCTGCCAGGCCGCCCAGCCAGGGTGCGATGCGCCGACCGCCGCGAGCCGCTCGAGTGCGCCGTCGGCGAGCACCGTGTCGGGGTTGAGGAGAAAGATCAGCGGCGATGCGCTCGCCTGCGCGCCAAGCCGGCAGCCGGCGGCGAACCCGTCGTTGGCGCCCGCTTCGATCACCCGCGCGCGCTCCCCCAGGCGGCGCGCCTGCGCGAGCGTGTCGTCGGTCGACGCGTTGTCGACGATCACGAGCTCATCGTGCGCTCGCAGCTGCGCCTGAAGCGATCTGACGAGCGGCTCAAGCACCGCGGCCGAGTTGTGGGTCACCACGACGACCGCGATGGCGTCGCTCACGGCTCGGGGGGCTCCCGCTCGAGCTCCTCCAGGCGGTTCGCCAGCAGCGCCAGGCGCTGCGCCAGCTGCTTGTTCTGGTCGCTCAAACGGGAGATCACGAGCGTCAGGCTCAGCAGCAACGCCACGACGAAGGCGAAGCCGAGGGCGAACAGCGCGTTGGGGGCCGAGCGGATGCCGACGTCGGTCGCCAGCGTCGTCAGCAGCCCCTGCCACACGCCGAGGACGAACAGGCCCGACGCGGCCAGCAGCCAAAGCAGGGCGTAGCGCTCCATCAGCCGCCGCCGGCGGACCAGCTCGACGACCAGCGCGAGCACAAGGACGGCGATCGCGATCACCGCGACGCGCTGGTAGGTCGGCGGCGCCTTGGCGACCGCGAGCACGATCGCGCTCACGACTCGTCCCGCTCGAGCGCCGGCCGCCTGCGCAGCAGCCCGACGAACACGGCGAACAGGACCTTCGCCATGTAGTAGGGCTGGACGCCGCCGGCGATCGCCGAGCGCCCGCTGGTGCGAGCGCGCATCGTCACCGCCACCTCCCGCACGCGCAGGCGGTGGGCGTGCAGGAGCAGGATCGCCTCGACCTCGGGATAGTCCGGCGGGTAGTCGCGCGCGAACAGCTCGATCCCGCGGCGCGCGCTCATGCGAAAGCCCGATGTCGCGTCGGTCACGGGCTGGCCGGTGATCAGCGAGACGAGCGACGCGAACACGCGGATCCCGGCCCGGCGCGGGCGCGACGGGCGGTAGCCGTCCTGCGCGCCGAGGAAACGCGATCCGGTGGCCATCTCCACGGGCGGATCCTCGGCCAGCGCGGCCAGCAGGCGGCGAATGTCACGCGGATCGTGCTGGCCGTCGCCGTCCACCTGCACGGCGACCGTGTAGCCGTTGTCGCGGGCATAGAGGTAGCCGCACTGCACGGCGCCGCCGATGCCGACATTGAACGGCATCGAGAGCACGCGCGCACCCGCCGCCGCCGCGATCGCCGCCGTGTCGTCGTCGGATCCGTCGTCGACGACGAGCACGTCGAACTCCCCCGCGTGCAGGAGGATCTCGCTCACGATCTGCGCGATGCTCCCGGCTTCGTTGAGGGCCGGCACGATGGCGAGATATCGGCTCACGGGAGGTTGGAGTGCGGGCGACACGACACGTTACACGCGCGCCGGCGGCCGGCGGCTCCGCTACTCGGACGCGGCGAGCTGCTGCTTGAGCTCCTCCAGCGGCGGCGCCGCCGTGGGGTCCACCCCGTTCAGTGCCGCGAGGTAGCAGGAGAGCAGATCGCCGAACAGCACGAGTGAGCAGACTCGCTCGAGCGCGCTCTCGCCGCGCGAGCAGACGACACCGGTGAAATGCGCGTGCGGCGCGATGAAGCTCTCGGTCAGCTCGATTCGCCTGCGCAGGCGCGGGTGGCTGTCGCCATCGTCGAGGAAAACGGCGCTGAACGGGCCGAGCGAGCCGGCGCCCATCCAGCCGGCGATCTCGTTGTGGTCGAGCTCGGGGAGCTCGCCGGCGAACGCCGGCATGCTCGCGTTCTCGTTGATCTGCGTCTTCCAGCGGTAGGCGATCGCGGTGGTCAGGCCGGCGCCGGCGAGCACCGGCACGCTGCCGTGCAGCCTCCGGGCGAGCAGCTTGGGCTCCGCGTCATCGCCGGCGTCGGGCCCCCACTGCGCAGCCAGCCCCTCCAGGTGCGACGCCGTCACGTCGATCTCCGCCGCCAGGCGCGGCCCGGCGCCGCACAGCGCGGCCACCTCGAGCGCGCTGACGAGCAGATAGGCGATCGCCGCGCGCGGTTCAAAGCCGCCGGGGATCGGGATCACCGGCACCGAGTCCCCGCGGGCCTGCTCGGCAAGCCTCCCACCGGATGTCACAACGATCCGCCGCGCCCCGAGCGCGCCCGCCGACTCGTAGCACGCAAGCGTCTCCTCGGTGTTGCCGGAATAGCTCGCGCAGAGCACCGTCGTATCCGGCGTGATCCACGACGGCAGGCCGTAGCCGGTGGCTTGCAGGATCGGGCGCGAGGCCTGGTCGGCGAGCGCCGCGCGAGCCAGGGCGCCGCCCATCGCCGAGCCGCCCATGCCGGCCACGATCAGCCCGCCCGCGGTCTCGATCGGCTCGATCGCGGCGGACTCGACTCGCCACAGAGCGTCGCCGAGTTGCTCCGGCATGGCGAGGATGTCGCCCAGCATGTGGCCGGAGTCGAGCGCGTCGATACTCGCACGGTCAAGCGTGCTCATACGCGCTCCCCGGCAGCGACCCTGGCGCCGGCCTCGACGCGGTGGCCCGCCGCGATTTGCGCGTCCTCCCCGACCACCACACCATCGCGCAGCTCGACATTGCGCCCGATCTTCGCACGCTCGGCGACGATGCTGTCGCGAAGCACGGAGCCGGCGCCGATCTGTGCTCCCGAGAGCACGACCGAGCGCTCGATCGAAGCGCCGGAGCCAACCCGGACATCCTCCCCCAGCACGACCAGCTCGCCGATCGTCGCGTCGTCGGCGATCTCGCAGCGAGCGCCGATCGCACCCGAGTCGCGAGCGGGACGATCATCGACCCTGACGGCTCCGGTGATGATGTCGAAGCTGCCCTGCAGGTAGCGCTCTGGCGTGCCGATGTCGAGCCAGTAGCCGTTGGCCCGGTGGCCGTAGAGCCCGGCGCCGATCAGCGCCGGCCAGACCTCGCGCTCGATCGAGACCTGCCGTCCCGGGGCGATCAGCTCGAGCACGCTGCGCTGCAGCACGTAGGCGCCGGCGCTGATCAGGGCCCCGCCGGAGCCCGGCTCGCTCGGCTTCTCGACGAATTCGAGGACCGCGTCGTCGGGCGCGAGGCGCACCATTCCATAGGCGCTGGCGTCCTCGACGGAGACCAGCGCGAGGGTCGCGGCGGCGCCCGTGTGCTCGTGCTCGGAGATCTGCGCGCCGAGGTCGATGTCCGTCAGGATGTCGCCGTTGCAGACCACGAAGCGCTCGTCCAGCAGTTCGCGCGCGAGCAGCAGTGGGCCCCCGGTCCCGAGCGGCTCCGACTCGGCGACGTAGCGCAGGGCAACGCCGTAGTCGGAGCCGTCGCCGAGTACCGCCGCAACGCCCTGCGCTCCAAAGCCGCAGCAGAGGATCACGTCGGTGCAGCCGTGGCGGCGCAGCCAGTCCAGCATGTAGACGATGAACGGCCGGTCGACGAGCGTGACGACCGGCTTGGCGACGCGCGAGGTGAGCGGGCGAAGGCGCGTCCCGCTGCCGCCGGCAAGGATCACCGCCTGCATCGGCCCTCCCCCCCGCAGCGCCCGGCGGCACTCATCCGATCCCGATTCCCTCGTACTCGAGGCCTGCGGCGCGGACCGCGGCGGCGTCCAGCGCGTTGCGCCCGTCGATCACGACCTTCCCGCTCATCGAGGCGGCGACCGCCTCCCAGTCCAGCGCGAGGAACTGCGGCCACTCGGTGACCAGCACGATCGCGTCGGCGCCGGCGATCACATCCTCGACGCTGCCCATGCAGTCCAGCTCGGGCATGATCTTGCGGGCCTCCTCGGTGGCGATCGGGTCGAACGCCCGGACCGTCGCCCCCTCGGCCGTCAGTCGTGCCGCGAGCACGAGCGAGGACGCGCCGCGCATGTCGTCGGTGTTCGGCTTGAAGGCCAGCCCGAGCAGCCCGATCCGCTTGCCCGCGAGCGACTCCAGGCGGCGCGTCAGCTTCGAGACGACCCGGCGCTTCTGGAGCTCGTTGACCTCGATCACCGAGCCGAGCAGCTGGAAGTGGTAACCGGAGTTGGCAGCGAGCAGCTTCAGCGCGCTGACGTCCTTGGTGAAGCACGAGCCGCCGTAGCCGATCCCGGCGGAGAGGAACTTCGGCCCGATCCGCTGGTCGAGGCCGACCCCTTTCGCCACCTCGAGCACGTTTGCCCCGGTCTCCTCGCAGACGTTCGCGATCTCGTTGATGAAGGAGATCTTGGTCGCCAGGAATGCGTTGGAAGCGAGCTTGATCATCTCGGCGCTGGCGACGTCGGTGCGCAAAAGCGGCGCGCCGAGCGGCGCGTACAGCTCGCTGACGGCGTCAGCGGCCCAGCCGTCCTCGTCGTCGCCGACGACCACCCGGTCGGGGCATTTGAAATCCTCGAGCGCCGTGCCCTCCTTCAGAAACTCCGGGCAGGAGACGTAGGACAGCGCGCCCTTGCCCTCCTGCGCGAGCATCCGGACGATCGAGCGGCCCGTCCCGCAGGGCACCGTCGACTTCATCACCAGCGCGTGCTCGGCCGAGGCCGGCATCGCGTCGACCACGGCGAGGACCGCGGACAGGTCGGCGTCGCCGGCGTAGGTCGGCGGCGTGCCGACTGACACGAACAGCAGCCGCGCGCCGGCGATCGCCTCCGCCACCGAGGTCGAGAAGTGCAGCCGGTCGCGGTTGCGCGCGATCGCCTCCGCGAGGCCCGGTTCATAGATCGGGACCTCTCCCCGCACAAGCGTGTCGATCTTCGCCTCGTCGATGTCCACGCAGTAGACATCGCTGCCGAGATCCGCAAAACCGGCGGCGGTGACGAGCCCGACGTAACCGGTGCCGATCACCCCGATCGGTTCGCGCGCCGCTTTCATCCGCACGCACGGCTATCGGAGCCTTCACCGCCGGCGCGGTCGCCACGCCCGCCGGCGCGCGG
>JBEKSK010000054.1:0-12061 GCA_049517155.1 Solirubrobacteraceae bacterium | reverse complement strand
GATCCTGATCGCCGACCGCGGCAACAACCGCCTCGTGGTGATCACGCCGCGCGGCCAGGTCGCCTGGTCGACGAAGACGCTCGCCCCGACCGACGTCTATTTCGGCCCGTACAAGAGCTCGATCGCCGTCACCCAGCGCGGAGCCTTCGTCGTCCTGACGCTCTCCGTCGCCAGCGGCGCCCTGCAGTACGTTTACGGCCAACCAGGCAAGCCAGGCGCGGGCAACAACCGGCTCCGCAACCCCCAGAGCGCACATCTGATCGCGAACGGCCGGCTGGTTGTCGCCGACGAAGCCAACTGCCGCGTCCTGCTGCTCGCGCCACCGTCCACGCGGCCGGCGAAGGTCCTCGGTCAAGCGGGCGATTGTGTGCACGACCCACCGTCGCGGCTCTCCTACCCCGACGCGATCTTCCCGACACGCGGGGGCAAGTTCGTCGTGACCGAGAGCACGGGCTGGATCGATCTGCTGACAAAAGGGTTCTCGCTGTTTCGGGCGCTGCCGCTTCAAAGGTTCAGCGATCCCTTCGACGCCAACGAGTACGCCGCCGGCAAGCTGATCGTGACCTCCCACTCCTACGTCGGCGCGGTGGAGGAGCTCAGCACCACCGGCACGGTGCTCTGGCGCTACGGCCCGGCGAGCGGCCCGGGGCGTTTGAGGGATCCGTCGCTGGCACAGGGCCTGCCGAACGGCGACGTGCTCGTCTGCGACTCCGGCAACGACAGGATCCTCGTCATCGATCCCCAGACCAAGGCGATCGTCTGGCAGTACGGCCACACGGGCGTGGCGGGAAGCCGGCCGGGCTACCTCGACTCGCCAGACAGTGCGGTCCTCGCGCAATCAAGCTGATCCGACCGGGCGGACCGGGCAGCGGGGATCGTGGGTCCGGGGTGCCCGTGGACCGAGCTCGTCGCTGAGACCTTGCGAAGTCAACGCCCGAGGCCCTGGCGACCGCCAGGGCGGCGGACCCCGCGACGTGGCCACGCCCGCATCCGGACGTGCAACGACGCCCTGCCAGGACGGCCCTAAATCGCGATGACCGCGTCGATCTCGACGGCCGCGCCACGCGGCAGCGCAGCCACACCGACAGTGGCTCGCGCCGGCGGGTCAACCGGGAAGAACTCCTCGCAGATCTCGTTGACCTCCGCGAACGCGGCCAGGTCCACCATGTAGATCGTGATCCGCAGCGCTCGCGCGAGCGTCGTGTTGGCGGCGCCGGCAACGGCCTGCAGGTTCTCCAGACAGCGGCGCGCCTGGGAGGAGACGCCGCCGGCGACAAGCTCGCCGCTGACCGGGTCAAGCGGAATCTGGCCGGAGCAGAAGAGCAGTTCCCCGAACCGGACGGCGTGACTGTAGGGGCCGATCGCGGCAGGCGCCTGCTCGGCGTGGATTGTCTCGCGTGCTGTGCTCACGCCGCGACACGATAGCGGCCGCACGCGCGCCACCCGGCAAGCACGGTTGTCGGCCCGCCCGGATGATCTTGTAAGGTCAGAACGATGCGCCGCAAGGGCTTTCTGCTCGCGCTCGCGAACGCGGCAGCCGCCGGCGCGCTGCTCGCGTTCGCGCCGGCGCTCGCCTCCGCCGCGACGAGTTCGATCGCGTTCACGACCTGCGCGGGCGCGCCCAACTTCGGCTGCGGCCATCTGAGCGTGCCGTTGGACCCGACCGGCGCGATCCCCGGCACCGTCACGCTCGCGATCCGCCGAGAGCTGTCCGCCACAGGTGCCGCCACCACCGCTGTGGTGGCGCTCGCCGGCGGGCCCGGCCAGGCCGCCATTCCGTTCGCGCAGGACGACGCGCAGATCGTCGCCCCGGCGCTCACGACCGACGACCTGGTGGTCTTCGACCAGCGCGGCACGGGATACTCGGGCGCGCTGCAGTGCTCCGCGCTCAACTCGCTGACTGGGCCGATCAGCCAGGTCATCCCGGCCTGCGCGATGCAGGTCGGCGCCACCCGCGGCCTATACACGACCGACGACACGGTCGCCGACATCGAGGCGATCCGGGTGGCGCTCGGGTACACCAAGCTGATCCTCTATGGCACCTCCTACGGCACAAAGGTCGCGCTGCGCTACGCCGCGGAATACCCGGCCAACGTCGCCGGCCTGATCCTCGACTCCACGGTCCTGCCGAACGGCCCGGATGTGTTCGACCAGGCGACCTACGAGGCGGTGCCGCGCATTCTTGACCAGCTCTGTGCAGACCACGCATGCCTGGGGGTCCCCCACCCGACCGCGGACCTGCAGACCGTCCTGGAGCGACTCGGCGACAAATCGATCAAGGGCACCTACATCGATAGCTCCGGCAAGTCGATCCGCCTACCGATCACGGCTGACGACATCGCGTCGCTCCTGCTCGACGGTGATGACGACCCGGTGCTGCGCGCCGACTTTCCCGCGGCGATCGCGTCGGCCGCGACCGGGCGCTTCGCGTTGCTCGCGATCCTCGTCGCTCACGCCGTCTACGGCGCGATTCCAAACAGCACTGTTGACAACCCCCTGTTCTTTGACACCGAGTGCGAGGAGCTGGCGTTCCCGTGGGTCCGAACCGACACCGGCGCGGCGCGCGCCACCGAGGCGCTGGCCTACGCGAAAGGGTTGCCAGCCGGCACTTTCGGGCCGTTCAGCTACCTGACCGCCTATCAGGAGAGCACGACGGCCGACTGCGCCTACTGGCCCTTCGCGACGGCCGCTCCCGAGACCACCGTCACCGCGTTTCCGGATGTGCCGACGCTGATCATCAGCGGCGCGGACGACCTTCGCACGCCGACCTCGAACGCCGAGCAGGTGGCGGCGATGATCCCCGACGCGACCGTCGTCGTGGTCCCGCAGACCGGACATTCCGTGCTCACGACCGAGTTCGGCTCGTGCGCCAAGAACGCGGTCGACGCGTATTTCGCCGGCACGGCGATCAACACGGACTGCGCGCCGCAAACCCTGGCCCCCTACCTCGATCCCGCTCCGCTGGCCCCCGCCTCGGCCCAGATCCTCAAGCCTGTGGGCGGCAGCGGCGGCGAGCCCGGGCGCACGGCGCGCGCGCTTGAGCTGACCCTCGCGTGGAGTTCGCGGGAGCTCTCTGAGAGCCTCTTCGAAACGCTGATCGGCAGCTACAACCCCTCATACAGCCACGGTCTCGGCGGGCTGCAGGGCGGCTACGCCAAGCTGACAACGAACGCCACGACGCAAAACCCGACCGTCCGCTTCCACCACTTCTCCTATGTCCCCGGCGTCGAGCTCACGGGCTCGATCAGCAACGGCGTCGGCAGGTTGACGATCAGCGGCCCCGGCGCCTCCGGCGGGACGCTCGTCGCCAAGACGAGCAACGACTTCGCCGGCAGGCTCGGCGGCACACCGATCCGCTTGCGGATCTCGAGCGCCTCACTCACGGCGCTGACGGCGTCGGCCACGCGCTGAGCACGGATCGCGCGCCGTGGCCAACGCGCTGGCACATGAATCCTCGCCCTATCTGCGGGCCCATGCGCACAATCCGGTGGACTGGCTGCCGTGGGGTCAGGAGGCTCTGCAGCGCGCCCGGGCGCTCGACCGGCCGCTGTTCGTTTCGATCGGCTACGCCGCCTGCCATTGGTGTCATGTGATGGAGCGCGAGTCCTTCGAGGATGTGCGGACCGCGGCTCTTCTGAACGAGCACTTCGTCGCCGTCAAGGTCGACCGCGAGGAGCGCCCCGATGTCGACGGGATCTACATGGAGGCGGTCCAGGCGATGACGGGGCATGGCGGCTGGCCGCTCAATGTGTTTCTCACGCCGGCGCAGGAGCCGTTCTTCGGCGGGACCTACTGGCCGCCGACACCGCGGTCGGGCATGGCGAGCTTTACCCAGGTGCTAGAGGCGATTGCCGAGCTCTGGCGCGAGCGACGCGACGAAGCGCTCGAGGCCGGCGCCCGCGTAACCGCCGGTCTCGGTGGCGCAGCGACACTCGATCCTTCGGCGCAACCGCTCGACCGCTCGGCGATCGACGTCGCCCTCGCCGCTCTGCGCCGGACCTACGACGCACGCAACGGTGGCTTCGGCGGGGCGCCGAAGTTCCCGCCCCACTGCGTGCTGGAACTGCTCGCGGCGACCGGTGAGCGGGAGATGTCGACGCGAACCCTGCGGGCGATGGCGCTGGGCGGCATCTGCGATCAGGTCGCCGGCGGCTTCTCTCGCTACGCCGTCGACGCCACCTGGACCGTTCCCCATTTCGAAAAGATGCTCTACGACAATGCCCTGCTCGCGCGCGCCTACCTGCACGCCCGCGGCGGGGAGCCGCTGTTCGAGCGGACCTGCCGCGAGACGCTTGACTTCTGCCTGCGCGAACTGCTTGCGCCGGAGGGCGGCTTCTACTCCTCGCTGGACGCTGACTCCGAGGGCGTCGAGGGACGCTTCTACGTGTGGACGCTCGAGGAGCTCGCAGCTGAGCTCGGGGAGTTGGCGCCGGCGGCGATCGCCTATTTCGGCGCCAGCCCGCAGGGCAACTTCGAGGGCGCGAACGTGCTCCAGGCCCACGGCGAGGAGCCCGCTGAACGCGAACAGATCCGGGCCCGCCTGCTAACGGCGCGGGCCCGGCGGACGCGCCCGGCGCTCGACGACAAGCGTCTGTGTGCCTGGAACGCGCTGATGATCGCGGCGCTGGCCGACGCCGGAGCGGTGCTGCGCGAGCCGCGCTACCTCGACGCCGCCAAGCGCGCCGCCGAGTTCGTCTGGGAACGGATGCGCGACCGCGACGGGCGCCTGCTGCGCACCTACAACGACGGCGCGGCGCGTCTGCCCGCATATCTCGAGGATCACGCTTTCCTGCTGGAAGCGCTGCTGACGCTGTACGAGGCGAGCTTCGACGAGCGCTTCTTCAGCTGGGCGCGGACACTCGCCGAGCAGATCCTTGAGCGCTTCGCCGACCCGCAGCGGGGCGGCTTCTTCGTCACGGCACTCGACGGCGAGCCGCTGCTCACTCGGCGCAAGGATCTCGAGGACCACCCGATACCGTCGGGCTCCTCGAGCGCCGCGGTCGGGCTTCTGCGGCTCGCGGCGCTCACGGGGGAGCGCTCCTACGAGCGGGCGGCACTCGGCGCCGTGCAGCTGGCGGCGGGACTCGCCCCACGCTACCCGATCGCATTCGGTCACCTGCTGTGCGCGATCGATCTGCACACGGCCGGCGTGTCGGAGGTCGCACTCGTCGGCCCCGACCAGCAGCCGCTGCTCGACGTACTGCGCGAGCGTCACCGGCCCCACGTCGTGCTCGCCTCCGCGCCAGAGAGCAGCGGTAGCGTGGTCGAACTGCTCGCCGGGCGCTCAGCAATACAGGGCCGCGCGACCGCCTACGTCTGCGAGCGCTTCGCCTGCCAGGCGCCGGTCAGCGATCCAGATGCTCTGAGGGCCCTGCTGGACTGAGTGCGTCGAGATCGGCGGCACTCAGTTCGATGTCGGCGGCGGCGACGTTCTCTTCGAGGTGCGCGATCTGAGAGGTTCCGGGAATCGGCAGCATCGCCGGCGAGACGGCGAGCAGCCAGGCCAGCGCGATCTGCCCGGTCGTGGCGCCGTGAGCGCTCGCGATCTGCGCAAGCGGCCCGCCGGCCACGGTCGCCTCACCGGCCGCGAGCGGGAACCACGGGATGAACGCGATCCCGCGCTTCGTGCAGGCGTCGAGCACGAGCTGGCTCTTGCGGTCCAGCGCGCTGTAGCGGTTCTGGACCGAGACGATCTCGGTCATCGCGAGCGCCCGCTCGAGCTGCTCGAAGGTGACGTTCGAGAGCCCGATATGGCGGATCTTGCCCGCCTGCTTGGCCTCGACGAACGCGCCCAGGGACTCCTCGAACGCCACCGCCGGGTCGGGGCGGTGAAACTGATACAGGTCGATCTGCTCGAGACGCAGCCGCCGGAGGCTCCCCTCCAGGGCGGCGCGGATGTGCTCCGGGCGCCCGTCGGGGCTCCACGCGCCCGGGCCGCTGCGCGTGAGTCCGGCCTTGGTCGCTACGACGACGCCGTCGTAGGGGGCGAGCGCCTGCGCGATCAGCTCCTCGCTGACGTCGGGGCCGTAGGCGTCAGCCGTGTCGATGAAGTTCACGCCGAGCTCCACGACCCGCCGCAGCAGCGCGATCGCGCCATCTGGGCCGTCCGGTGGCCTGGCCGGAGGGCCCCACACTCCGGGGCCAGGAATCTGCATCGCGCCAAAGCCGAGGCGGTTGACGTGCAGATCGCCAAGCCTGATCGTTCCGGCTTTACTCATCGGCGCAGCCCTCCTGCGTGGTGGCGGCACCGTCGCCGCATGGATCGGGTGCCAAGCGGCTCATAGGATCGGCAGGTAGCGGTCGAGCTCCCAGCGGGTCACCTGCACCCTGTATTCCTCCCATTCGCGCCGCTTGATCTCGATGAACCGGTTGAAGGTGTGCTCGCCGAGCGTGCGCAGAGCGATCTCGGAGTCGGCGGTCAGCTCGATCGCGGCACCGAGCGTCTCAGGCAGTTGCTCGATGCCGTAGCGGCGGCGTTCCTCTGGCGAGAGGTGGTAGAGGTTCTTCTCCATCGGCTCCGGCAGCTCGTAGCCCTTCTCGATGCCTTCCAGACCAGCCTGCAACAGCGCCGCGAAGGTCAGATACGGGTTGCAGGCCGGGTCAGGACATCGCAGCTCCATCCGCGTGGCGTCCTCGGAGCCGGGGTGATAGAGCGGTACGCGCACCAGCGCCGAGCGGTTGCGACGCGACCAGGCCACATATACAGGCGCTTCATAGCCGGGCACGAGCCGCTTGTAGGAGTTGACCCATTGGGCGAAGATCGAGCAGATCTCGCGTGCGTGCCGCAGTTGCCCGGCGATGAAGGCCTTCCCGACGGGCGACAGGAAATAGTGATCGTCCGGGTCGAAGAATGCGTTGCGGCCGTTTGCGAAGAGCGACTGGTGCGTGTGCATGCCGGAGCCGTTCTCGCCGAACATCGGCTTGGGCATGAACGTGGCGTGCCAGCCGTACTTCAGCGCCACCTCCTTGACGGTGATCCGGTAGGTCATGCAGTCATCGGCCATCTTGAGCGCGTCCGCGTAGCGAATGTCGATTTCGTGCTGGGAGGGTCCGACCTCGTGATGGCTGTATTCGACGTGGATCCCGAGCGCCTCGAGCGCGATCGAGGTCTCGCGCCGCACGTCTGAGCCGGCGTCCAACGTCGTGAGGTCGAAGTAGCCTCCGCTGTCGAGCGGCTCGGTGGCGGAGCTGTCACGAAACAGGAAGTACTCGAGTTCGGGCCCGACGTTGAAGATGTCGAAGCCCATCTCGTTGGCGCGCTTGATCGCGCGGCGCAGAATGTGGCGGGGGTCGCCTTCGTAGGGTGTGCGCTCGGGGGTCAGCACATCGCAGAACATGCGCCCGACGCCCTGCTCCTCGGGGCGCCAGGGCAGCACCGCGAACGTCGCGGGATCGGGCATCGCGATCATGTCGGACTCCTCGATCGCGTTGAACCCCGTGATCGAGGACCCGTCGAAGCCCATGCCCGCCTCCAGCGCGCCGTCGAGCTCGGCCGCGTTGATCGAGAAGGACTTCAACTGACCGATCACGTCGGTGAACCACAAGCGGATGAACCGAATCTCGCGATCGGCGACGATCGCCCTTACGTCCTGTGCTGTGATCGGCGAATCGGCCACCTGGGCGCAACTATGCCGATGTGCCGAGCCAGCGGCGTGCCCAGCGCCCCAGCTCCCACAGCGCCGGGGACAGCTCCAGGCCCTTCTGCGTCAGCGCGTACTGCACGCGAACAGGCGGTCCGGGAAAGACGGTGCGCTCCACCAGCGCGTAGGACTCGAGCTCCTTCAGCCGGTCAGACAGCATTCGATCTGAGAGATCGGGCACCGCTGAGGCAATCGTCGAGAAACGCAGCGACCCGCCCTGCATCAGGATCTCGACTATCGCGCCGGTCCAGCGCCGGCCGATCAG
This sequence comes from Solirubrobacteraceae bacterium, assembly GCA_049517155.1. Taxonomy (GTDB): domain Bacteria; phylum Actinomycetota; class Thermoleophilia; order Solirubrobacterales; family Solirubrobacteraceae; genus Palsa-513. The sequence goes on along the minus strand of JBEKSK010000054.1, from coordinate 4,156 downwards.
CTCGACTGCCTGGTGGAAGTAGGGACAGCAGGCCGGCTTGGCCTGGGGCGCCGACTCGGCGCAGACCGGCCGTTGCTGCGCGGCGGTTTCTGTGCTCGTTCCGGGCGCCATCGCGTCGGCATCCTACGCCGCGCGCAGCGTCCTCGAATCCTCGACGGATCCATCGATAGGCACATCGCCGGCCACGTTCAACATCGCCGTGAACACCTCGAGCGATGCGAATGCGATCGCCTCGATCAGCTGCTCGTCATCCCAGCCCAGCTCGCGTGCTTCCTCGTGCAGGTACATGGGCGGCCCGCCCTCGCCGTCGAGCACCGCTTTCAGGTAGCGCATCAGCCCGGCCTGCTTGGGGTCTCCGGAATCGAACTCGCGCGCCTTGGCGACCTCGTCGAGGCCGAGGCCCGACGAGCGCGCCGTGCGGCTGTGCAGCGCGATCCCGGGCGCTGAGCCGTACTGCTCGGCCACCGCGAGCGAGATCCGCTCAAGCGTCGCTCGACCGAGCGTCCCGCGCTTCAGCTCCGCGCGGAAGCGCGCGTAGCCGCGCAGCGCCGCCGGCGAACCGGCTAGGACGCCGAGAAAGTTCGGAAGCTGCCCGCCGGTCGCGAGGGCTCCGCGCAGGACCGGCAGCGAGCCGTCCGGAGCCGTCAAGTCGTCGTGGATCTGGAACCTGCTCATTGTCGTCTTCATCACATCTCGACCTTCGTGCTCGCCATTGCTTTACCTTCTGCTTATTGCTTTACCTTCTGCTTACAACTTACGATTGGTAAGGATACCTGACCGGAGCCATTTCGCAACCCCTTTCACCAATCGTTATCAAGTGCGCCACCGGCTTTGCTTCGGATCACCGCGGAACCCTCGGCTGGCGGGCGCTGCTTCCAGGATTCGACGGCGACCGGCCCGCGCCCTGCCTGGGCTTGCGCTGGCGTACCCGTGGTTCGGTCATCTCAAGCCACAACGCGCGGGCAGCGGAACAGTTGCGGCCGAGTCGCAGGGAGCGGGCGCCGCGGCTTCGCAGGGGGCCTGGGCGCAGGCGCGGCTCAGCGCCCAGCGACGGCCGCGACGAACGCGGCGACGTCACGAGCCTGACTGCCGGTGTAGATCGCGGCCGGCATGTCGCCGTTACCGCGGGCTCGCCCGAGCTCGATCGCGTTGAGCACGAACGCCGGGTTGCCCACGACCGCCGAGTAAAGGTCCAGGTCCGGGCCGACGTGACCGACTGCCGCCGCTGCGGCGAGGGTGTGACACGTCGCGCAGGAACGGGCGAAGAGCTCGCGACCAGTCGCTTGAGCGGAGGTCAGGGTGATGCCACCTGGTCCCTGACGGCCCTTGTCCTGTCCGTTGGCGACGGCCACGGCGATCGGCGCCCCCAGCCCGAAAGCGAGCACCAGGACGAAACCGCACAGGCGAATGCGATTTGCGAGCGCGCTCTCGGAATGCAGTTGCGCGCGTGCGCGCCTCGGGCCGCCGGTGAGCGCGACCAGGAATACGCCGCCGCCAACCAGGAACCAGAACGCCAGCACGAAGTAGAGCACGTGCCGCAAGATACCCGATGGCCCCGATCATTCGCGCGGCCGCCGCCCGCCGGCACCGCAATAGAAAAGGCCCTGATGAACAGGGCCTTTTCCGTAGCAAGCCGGTAAGCCGGATTCTGTCGTGAGCAGCCATCTATCTGAGCGGCCTACCTGGACCTTGGCGGGCAGCCTGCAAACGGTCCTGCTTGGCCTTGCATCGGGTGGGGTTTGCCTGGCCGCCGCGTCACCGCGGCGCCGGTGCGCTCTTACCGCACCATTGCACCCTTGCCGGCACGCAACTCACGTGTGGCCGCGCGCTTAGGCGGTGTATTTCTGTGGCACTTTCCCGCGGGTTTCCCCGGGTCGTTTTGAGCGACCACCCTGCCCTGTGATGTCCGGACTTTCCTCGAAGGAGAACCTCCGCGACTGCTTGGCTTGCGCACCGACAGTAGCGCGTCATCGCGCCGCACGCCAGCGGTGCCGGCGTCGGCGCATCGGCGGCGACCGTGGCTACAGCGAGCGCAGCAAACCGACGACCTTGCCGAGCACGTGAACCTCGCGGCTGCGGATCGGCTCCATGTCGTCGTTCTCGGGCTGCAGGCGCACGTGATCGCGTTCGCGGAAGTAGCGCTTGACGGTCGCATCCTCGCCGACCAGCGCGACCACGATGTCGCCGTCATCGGCGGATTCCTGTGGTCGCACGACGACCAGGTCGCCCTCGATGATGCCCGCGTTCTTCATCGACTCGCCGCGCACGCGCAGCAGGTAGGCGCCGTCGGTGCCGCCGGCCGCAGCCGGAACCGAGACGTATTCCTCGACGTTCTCCTCGGCTAGGATCGGCTGGCCCGCGGCGACCGCGCCCAGCAGCGGCAGCCCGTCCGGCCGCACGACCCTGCGCAGCTCCTGGGCGGCGCGATCGAGCAACTCGATCGCCCGCGGCTTCGACGGGTCACGCTTCAGCAGGCCGATCCGCTCGAGGTTGGCGAGGTGCTGATGCACGGTCGAGGACGACGCGAGACCCACGGCCTTACCGATGTCGCGCACCGTCGGCGGGTAGCCATGGCGTGCTGAGTATCGCTTGATGAAGTCGAAGATCTCCTGCTGGCGCTTCGTCAGGTCCACACCGGCCTCCTTGAAGGGACAGCACGCATACCGAACACGTGTTCGCAGACTAGCGCCCGGCGGGGACGGAATCAAGCGCCTATACTCGCCTCCGCTGCGCCTGTGGCGGAATTGGTAGACGCGCAAGGTTGAGGGCCTTGTGAGCGCTTAGCTCGTGGAGGTTCGAGTCCTCTCGGGCGCACTGGGAAAGCCCCGCGATGCGGGGCTTTTCTGCGTTCGGCCCGATCACCGACGACCCTACGGCGCCATCCGCCGCAGGGCGCCCATCGCTCGCCTCGACGGGCTGAGCCACGCCTGTCGGCTGAGCGACGAGCGCGATCAGGCGCTGAACGACGTTCTCGGGCACGCCGCCGAGCACGACTGCAACCTGACCGGCCGGCTCGCCCGCCAGGGGCTCGGTGGAGCGGCTACTCGAGCTCCCTGGCGGTCAGCGGACCTCCACGTGCCTTCAGCCGGACTCGCCGATCTGCGCACATGGGTCGAGTGGCGACAGCGCGTCGAGGGCGGGCAGTTGGGGCGGCGAACGTCTAAGTCTCACCGCATCGCTGTCAGCGGATCGCGAGCGGCGACGTTTGGCGACAGGTCCTCGTCGAGGCGGAAGACACGCATCGCATTCTCGCGCAGGAACTTCGGCCAGACGTGGTCGCGTCGCGAAATCGATGATCGCCTTCGGGTAGTACTTGGGAGCGAAAGCACTCGTGCAGTAGTGCAGCCCCGGGTACTTGAGCATCAGCTTCACGGCGAGCTCCTCCCACGGTTCCGACCCGTGGCACATCACGATCTTCAACTCCGGAAACTCGTAGCAGACGCGGTCGAAGTGCCCGACGTACTGGATGTCAACGGACGGGAAGCGCGGACCAGCCACGCCGGCGTTCATGATGATCGGGATGTCGAGGTCGACGCACGTCTGGTACACCGGGTAGTAGCGAGCGTCGTTGATCGCGACCTGCACGCCACCCGGGAACGACACGACCCCGTGCACCCGGTACCGGGCCGCGGAGTCGCGAATCTTGCGGACGGCACCAGAAACGTCCTTGGGATCAACGTTGACCGTCGCACGGAAGCGGTCAGGATGCTGCTCCAGCGCCCTCGGTGTCGCCGGTGAGTCGAGGTTGACGAGCGCGAGCTCGATCCCGTGACGATCGAGCTCGGCGAGAAGGACGGCGACCGGATCGTCATCCTCGGTGATAACGGCCGGGATGTCCTTGAACATGTACTCCGCGGGATGTCGCTCGGTCGCCTGGCTGTCGGCGTCCTTGAGCACCGACCGGTAACGGTCTGTCGTCGCCGACGGATTCGTCTGCGGAAAGCTGATGTAGACGTCGACTGGGCGAACGTCAGTGGGAAATGGGGACATAGTCTCTCTCCTCGGATCGCCGACACCGGGCCGCGGGGCCGATCGGACGTTTGGTCGCTTTGCCGCCGCTAGCCTATTCGCGGACGTCGATCAACGCGGCGCAAAGCCCGATTCGGTATGGCTCGAGAACACCTTCCCACGACCGCCGGTGCTCAGCTTGGCCGGC
>JBEKSK010000053.1:0-11423 GCA_049517155.1 Solirubrobacteraceae bacterium | reverse complement strand
TTGTCTTTGGCACGAAGGTGAACCAGAAGACCGCCGCCTTCGTCGCGGCGAACGCGAAATGCCAGGGGCTGCTCAGCGCGGCCACCCCCGCCGGCTGAGCCGGCGGCGCTCGCGCTGACCGCAGCGACCAAGCTGCCGACCTCCTGGCGCTGCGCCGGCCAGGAGGTCGCAGGTCGCTGCGACCCGGCGCGTGCGTGAGAGCTCAGCGCGCCGTCCGGCTGTGTACGGGCGAGCTCAGGTCGCCCCGGCCACGCTGCGTGCGGGCGAGCTCAGGTTTTGCTGGGCAGATCGGGCACGACCGTGTTGCCGCGCTCCGGCGCGGGCCGCAGCGTTCGCGGCGCGCTGCCGTTGGCGGCCACCGGCGCGGCGCCATCACTGCCGAGCACCGGGAGGCGGCGCTCGCCGCGCATCAGTGCGCAGACAGCGGCGACCAGGCACGCAATGATCGCGAAGATGAAGGCCTCGTGGAGTCCGCTTCGGAACGGCGCGGAGATCAGGTGCGGGAAGAACGACCGGCCGGTGAGCGCCGCCCGGTTGTGTGCCGAAAGCGAAGCGAGGACGTGGCTCCCGAGCAGGTGCTGGATCGGGTTGTAGCCGAGAAACGCGGCGAAGAGGATCGACACCGCCGGCAGCGCGGCGACGCGGTGTGCGGCTGCGGTCGACACGCCGTGCGCGGTCAGCCCGGCGAACATCGTGTGCGGGAGGGTCGTGGAGAGCCCGAGGATCATCAGCGTGAAGAAGATCCCGATCGAGAGCACCTGTGCGGAGTTCTGGAAGGTCTGGTTCATCCCGGCACCGGCCCCGCGATGCTCGCGCGGAAGGCTGTTCATCACCGAGGCGCGGTTGGGGGACGCGAACAATCCCATCGAGATGCCCATCAACGCGAGCACGACCGCGAACTCCACGAAGCGGAAGTTCGTCGGCAGCAGGGCGAGCAGGACGAAGCTCAGCGCGGTGCCGACCATGCCGCTCATCGCAAACCACCGGGAGCCGAAGCGGTCGGAGAGATAGCCGGAGACCGGGCCGGCGGCCAACATGCCAATCGTGAGCGGCAGCATGTAGAGGCCTGCCCGCAGCGGCGTGTCGGCGAAGCTGACGCCGTGCTGGGGGAGCCAGATTCCCTGCAGCCAGATGATCAGCATGAACAGCAGGCCGCCGCGTGACAGGGAGGCGAGGAATGTCGAGATCGTGCCAAAGGTGAACGCGCGGATGCGAAACAGCGGCAGCCGGAACATCGGCTCCGCGACGCGGCGCTCGATCGCCGCGAACGCCGCCAGGCAGGCGACCCCGGCCGCGAGCAGCGCCAGCACCTTCGGGCTGCCCCAGCCGGTAGCGGCGCGGCCGTAGGGCCGGATGCCAAAAGTGATCGACACCATGACCAGGATCAGGCCGATCGCGAAGGTCGCGTTGCCCCACCAGTCGACGCGCGCGGGCTGTGGCTGACTGCGTTCCTCGAGCTTCAGATAGGCCCAGACAGTGCCGAACAGCCCGACCGGCACCGAGATCAAAAACACCAGCCGCCAGTCGATCGGCGCGAGCAGGCCGCCGACGATCAGCCCTACGAACGCTCCGCTGACGCCGACGATGTTGTTGATGCCGAGCGCCATGCCGCGCTGGTTGGCCGGAAATGCGTCGGTGATGATCGCCGCGGCGTTGGCAAGCAGGAAAGCGGAGCCGATGCCCTGCACGACACGGAAGGCGATCAGATAGACGGCGCCTTCACGCCCGGTCAGCCAGTCGATCGACAGCAGCAGCGACGCGACCGTGTAGATAACAAAGCCGAGATTGAACATGCGCACGCGGCCGAACATGTCGCCCAGTCGGCCAAGGCTCACCACCAGGACGCTCGTGACGACCAGGAAGCCGAGGATCATCCACAGCAGGTAGAAGCTGTTGGCCGGCGCGAGCGGGTTGAGGTGGATACCGCGAAAGATCGACGGCATCGCGATGATCGTGATCGAGGCGTCCAAGGTCGCCAGCAGCACCGCCAGCGTCGCGTTCGATAGCGCGATCCACTTGTAGCGGTCCGACGCGGACGAGCCTCCCCCGATCGCCGCCCCGCTGGTGCTCCCGACCGCCACGTAGCGAACTATACAGGGTACCTGAGCAGTTTCCCTGTATTTGTCGAGCTATAGTCTGCGGCGTGACCGAAGTCGTCGACAACGCATTGCTCGCCAGTGAACTGCGCGCCGTGCTCGGCCAGCTGATGCGCAGGCTTCGCACCCAGCACCGCTTCTCGCTCTCGCAGGGCGCCGTGCTGGGCCGTCTGGATCGTTGCGGCACGACGAGCATCGGCGATCTAGCGCTCGCCGAGCACGTGCGCCCGCAGTCGATGACCCAGACCATCGCCGAGCTCGAGGCGGACGCCCTGATCAGCCGTCGCTCGGACCCCTCCGACGGGCGCCGGACGCTCATCGAGCTGACCGATCGCGGACGCACCACGCTCGAGGAGGACCGTCGCCAGCGCGACGGGTGGCTGGCGCGGACAATCGCCGGCGACCTCTCCGGGCGCGAGCAGCAGCAACTGGCGGAGGCCCTGGCGCTCCTGCGACGGCTCGCCGACACGGCCGGCTGACTCGCACGCTGGGGCGGTGGGTCCGCCGCGGTCCTTGTTGCCCCGCGCCCGGGCGCAGCCGGCCGCCGTCGCCTGCCCTGAGCCGTCAACCGCCGCGAACGCGTCAGGCGGCCCGCCGCTGGCGGGTCTCGCATTCGACCTTGGTCGCCGGCTGTCGCGGCGCGTTGCTGCGCTTCGCCCGAGGCGGCACCGGCCAAGAGTCCGACTCGGCCGTCCTGTTCAGCAACTGAAGGTGGTTGCGAGCTCCAGCGAAGTCGATCTGCGTCGCCGAACCCGACAGCAGCCGCTCGATCTGACGTGCCGCGGCGTAGATCCACAGTCGCTCGGAATCCCTGGTGCCTTCGGCTTGGATGCTGATGTAGTGGGCGAGATTGCTTGCGAGCTCGAGCTCTGGCTCGGAGGGTGTGGCTTCTGGCTCGTGGTTCATGGTGAGCTCCGTTCGGCTTCGATGTGGACGGCAACGGTTGCGCGGGCACCACTCGCCGACCGCCCGACCCCTGTCGCGTCGGCGACGGGAGGTGCCAGTCGCTGCCCGGCCCGATACTCCGCTTGTAGCATGCGTCACACAGTAGAACGCCGACATTTAGCTGTCGTTGTGGGTCGATGTCGCCTGGGTTGCGTCGCGTGGCGAGCGCGTCGGCAGACCGGCGCCCGGTCTCGGCGTCCTGGCGGGCGCAACAACTAGGGCAACTCGAAGCGTCCACTTCGCTGTGGGCACGCTGTCGATCCGCCATGAGCGCGGGATCCAACCACCGTCGAGCGCGAGCGCGCTGGGCGGCTACTCGCGGGCGGCCAGCTGCTCGATCCAGGCCGCCGCGGTGAGTGCGCTGTCGTCCGCGCGCGCCATGACCTGCAGGCCGACCGGGGCGCCGGGCGCGCCGATCGGCAGCGAGACCGCAGGGATCCCGACGAGGTTCGCGAGCCGCGTATTCGCCACCAGACGCAGGCCGAGCGATGCCTCTTCGGCGACGGCCAGAGGCGGCGGCAGGATTCCGACGGTCGGACCGACGACGCAGTCGAGACCCTCAAACGCCCGGATTGTGTCCGCGCGAATAGCGACGCGTTCGCGCTCTGCCTCGGTCAGCGCGGCTGAGCCGATCGCTGCGCCGGTGTCCAGGCGCGCTCTCACGTCCTCGCCGAGAAGCTCCGGGCAGCGCTCCAGGATCTCCCGATGGACGATCGCAGCCTCGGCGAACATGATCGTCGTGCTCGAGTGGATCACGAGTTCGGGTTCTGGCCAACCGATTTCGACGAGCGTGCAGCCGCTGCGCGCCGCGAGCTCCAGCAGCCGCGCGATCGTTTCAGCCACCTCAGGCTCCGCGTCCTCGAGCGACGCCTTGATCAGCCCGATCCGCGGGCGTGCACGCGGCGCAGCGAGGCTGTGGCCGAGCGCCGCGTGCACGGTGCAGACGTCGCCCACCGATCTCGCGAGCACTCCGAGATGGTCGAGGCTGGGGGCAAGCGGCAGCACACCGGCCGTCGGATAGGCGGCGTATGAGGGCTTGAAGCCGACGACGGAGCAGAGCGCCGCCGGGATCCGCACCGACCCGCCGGTGTCGGTACCGAGCGCGATCCGCGCCGAGCCTTCCCCGACGGCGGCGGCAGAGCCCGAGCTTGATCCCCCGGGGATGGCACCGGGTGCCGCAGGATTGGAGGGCGTGCCCGCGTAGACGTTGACGCCGGTGACCCCGAAGGCCAGCTCGTGCAGCGTCGTCGTGCCGACCACGACCGCGCCGAGACGCCTGAGCACGGCGACGATCGGTGCGTCGCGAGCTTCCGCGGGCACACCTTCGCGGGCTCGCGAGCCGCCGATCAGCGGCCGCCCCGCGATCGCGATCAGGTCCTTGACGGCGAGCGTCCAGCCGGCCAGCGGTGCGGAGCGGTCCGGCGGCGTTGGGTGCTTGAGCTCCTGCCGGACCTCCTCGCCAGGGCGGATGTGCGTATATGCCCCTCCCTCGCGTGCGAGCTGCGGGATCTCGGCCGCGAGGGCGGGAGCCCGCGGCGGCGGATCGGAGGAAGCCCCTCCGGCGGGTCCGCCCCAATGCCTGGTCGTCACCGCACCCTCCTTGAGCGCGCCCTCGTTGCCGAGCAACTAGTATGCTACATACACCTATAGCTACAAAGCTCGGAAGGAGCGTTCTACGATGGCGGATATCTTCAAGCCCGAGGATTTGGTGATCGCGAAAGACGACCTGCCGACCGTGAGCATGGGTCCCTACAGGGCTCAATGGGCCGAGTGGGCCGGCTATGCGATGGCATTCGAGGTGGTTCCGAAGGGCTTCCCGCCGGGCGGTGACGCCGCATTCGAGGGCCTGCCCGACGAGCTCTGCCAGTGCCCGCACTGGGGCTACATGATCAAGGGCAAGGGTCTGCTTCGCCTCGCCGACGGGCGCGAGCTCGAGATCAACGCCGGTGACCTCTACTACTGCCCGCCCGGCCACAAGCTGTTCGCCATCGAGGATTTCGAGAACCTGGAGTTCAATCCGGCGCCCGAGGCGCAGAAGACGATGGAGGCCTTCGCCACCAACATCGCCAAGGCGGCTGCGGCGGCGGAGTAGCCGGCGAGCGGAGCCGATCCCCGGCGCGCGCTCGCATGACGCGGCCCAGGTTTGCGGTCTGGGGTTTGGTCGCCTGCGCGGTGCTGGCGGTGAACGCGCTGCTTGTTCGCTTCAGTGTCGCGCCGCTCGCGCGGATTCTGCTGCCTGTCGCCGCGCTCGCGTTGCTGGGCGTGGCACTTGAGCTATGGCGGCGCGGATAGGCCTGTCGTCAGGGCGCGTTGCGCCCGAGATAGCTGGCCATGATGAGGTGGCGGTCGCGGCGCAGCGTCGCGGCTGACCCCTCCATGACGGTTTCACCGTGCGCGAGCACGTAGCCGCGGTCGGCGACCTCGAGCACGCGTTGCACGTGCTGCTCGACGATCAGCACACCGGCTCCAGTCTGCTTGGCGAACTCGCGCAGGGTCGGCAGGATGGCGTCCACGATCACCGGCGCGAGGCCGAGTGACAGCTCGTCGATCAGCAGCAGGCGGCGCTTGCAGACCAGCACCCGAGCCAGGGCGAGCATCTGCTGCTCGCCGCCGGAGAGCAGTCCGGCGCGCCTTTTGTGCAGCGGGCGCAGGATCGGGAAATACGCGAAGGCCTCCTCGGCATCCAGCTTCATCCCCCCGTAGCCGAGGCGGAAATGCTCGCCGACGGTCAGGTTGTGGAAGATCCCGCGTCCCTCCGGCACGTGCGCGAGGCCGCGCCGCGACAGCGCGTGTGGCGTCGAAGATCCGACGGGTTGCCCGTCGAAGGTGATCGTTCCGCTCATCGGGCGGATCAACCCCGAGATCACTCGCAGCGCCGTCGTCTTCCCGGCGCCGTTACTCCCGAGCAGAGCGACGACCTCGCCGGGCTCGACGGTGAGATTGAGGTTACGCAGGACCGAAGCCTGCCCGTAGCCGGCGGTCAGCCCATCGAGGCGCAGGAGCGAGTCGCTCACACGGCGCCTCCGCCGTCCGCGGGCGGGCGGTCGTTCACCGCAGCTCGCGGGCGGCCGAGGTAGGCGTCGATCACGGCGGGCGTCTCACGCACCTCCTCGGGCGGTCCTTGGGCGATCAGGCGGCCGAAGTCGAGCACGTAGACGTAGTTGCACACCGTCAGCACGAGATCCATGTCGTGGTCGACGAGCAGCGTCGCCGTGCCGCTGCGGGCGACGTCGATGAGGCGCTCGCCGAGGACCCGGCTCTCCTCGCTATCCAACCCAGCCGCCGGCTCGTCGAGGCAGAGCACGGCCGGCTGCGCGGCGAGCGCCCGGGCGACTCCGACGAGCTTGCGCTGGCCCTGGCTGAGATTCGCCGGCGAGCTGTCGGCGAGCGCATCGAGCCCCAACAGGGCAAGGGACTCGCTCACGGCACTGAACTCGATCGGCCGGCCGGTCAGGATCGAGCGCAGGAGGCGGCCTGTGCCGCGCGGCCTGGCGGCGACCGCGAGGTTCTCACGGACCGTGAGGTCGTCAAAGAGTTCCGTCGACTGCCAGGTCCGCGCAAGGCCGCGGCGTGCGCGGGCGTGTGGCGCGAGCCGGGAGATCTCGGCTCCGTCGAGCTCGACCTTCCCGCGCGAGGCGGTGAAGCCGCTGACCGCGTCGATGAACGTCGTCTTGCCGGCGCCGTTGGGACCGATCAGGCCGACGAGCTGCGCTTGGCGCACCTCGATGTTCGCCTCGACCAGCGCGTGCACGCCGCCGTAGCTGACGGAGAGCTCCTCGGTCCGCAGCACCGCGGCGGCGGCCGGACTCATGCGGAGGCCTCCCCGGAGCTCGCGACCGGCGGCTGCGGTCCTCGGCGCCGCGCGAAAGCCCGCGCGAGGTAGCGCGCGAGCGCCACGGGCGGCTGGTCGCGCAGCGAGGTGAGCGCGATGCCCTCCGGTGCCGTGACGATCGCGACCATCAGGCCGAGGCCGCCGATGATCAGCAGATAGACCGAGGAGATGCCGAGATCGCCCATCACCAGGGCGGCGAGCGCGCCCGGGGCGAGCAGCGCGCCGACCATCGCGCCGCGCACGGTCGTGATGCCTCCGAGATAGGCGAAGGCCACAAACTCGAGCGCCGTCGTGGTGCCGAACTGCGCCGGCGAGACCGATGCGAGGTCATAGGCGTACAGGACCCCTGCCACGCCGCCGATGAAGGAGGAAAGGCCAAAGGCGAGCATCTTCATCGCGCGGGGGCTGATGCCCACGGCGGCGGCGGCGCGCTCGTTGGAGCGCACGGCCAGCATCAGCTGCCCGACGAGGCTACGGCGCAGCGCGGCCACCAGCATGCCGAGCGCCAGGACGGCTATCAGGCAGACGAACCCGAAGGTGGGGGTGGGCACGTCGTAGTGGAGCCCGAGGAAGCCGCCGCCTGGCCCGAGGTCGAGGCCGAACAGGCGCGGCGGGGACACGGCGAGGGCACCGCCTGGCCCGGAACCCCAGCTCGGGTTGTCGAGGACGAAGTTCTCGATCGCGACCATGCCCGCGACCGTCAGGATGGCGAGGTTCACCCCGCGTACGCGGAATGCCGGGAGGGCGACGATCACCCCCACCCCGGTGGCTATCAGAACTCCTAGGATCGCGCCGAGCGGGAAGCCGATTCCCGCGTTCATTGCGAGTCTCGCGACACTCAGGCCGGCGATGCCGCCGAGGCCGACCTGGAACAGCGAGACCTGGCCGACGAAGCCCGTGATCACAACGAGCGACATGCAGACGAGCGCGCCGATCAGTGTGTTGATGATCGCCCCGCGCACCGAGAAGGAGAACACGAGCAGCGCCACCCCGCAGAGCGCGGCCGCGATCGTTGAGGGCGCGACGATCCTGCGCGCGCTTGGGGCGGCGGGCAGTCGCGCTTCGAACAGCGATCCGCGTGTCGGCAGGCTTTGGCCCTGGAACAGCAGTACCCCCGCAATGATCAGGAAGTAGATGAGGTCGGCGATCCCGGTGAGCGGGACGCCGCCTGACTGCGGAAACCACGACTTGGTCTGCAGGTAGAGGAGCTCGGATTGGATGATTCCCATCGCGATGCCCGTGGCGGCGGCGATCGCGAACGAGCTGAAGCGAGCCAGCAGCGCCGCTCCGAGCGCCGGGATGACGACGAACGGGAGCGTCGTGGGATCGAGTTGGGAGGTCGGCGCGACGAGGATGCCGAGCACGCCCGCCACGACGAACGCTCCCATCGTGTTGGCTGCCGAGATGGTCTGCGGCGCGAGCCCGCTGAGGTCGGCCGCGGTCTCGTTCTCCGCCGCCGCGCGGGTGGCCAGGCCGAAGCGTGTGTAGCGGTAGGTGGCTGCTAGCGCCGCCGTGATGATGATGACGATGCCGGTCAGCACGAAGCGGTCGGCCGGGACGACGCCACCGAAGATGTGGACCAAGGTCGACGCGCTCGCCGGCAGCACCGCCGGAGCGGACTGACCGCCGGTCCCGAACTCCTGGATCGCGAGCGCCTCCAGGGTCAGGAGCAATCCGAGCGAGGCGACGAGCTTCGCCAGCGGCGCAGCTGCCCGCAGGCGCCGCAGGACGATGATGTCGAACAGCGCGCCGAGCAGCGCACACAGCCCAAGGGCGACGATCAGCGCCGGCACGACTCCCCAAGGATGGCCGAGGTGCACCAGCGGCAACGACGGCAACGGGAGCCAGATCGAGCCTGCGGTGCGGAGCACGTCGTACTCGTACGCTCCGACCATCGCTACGGCGCCGAGGGCCAGGTTGGTGACGCCCGAGCCGCGGTAGTTCTGAACCAGTCCGACGGAGATCCCGGCGATCAGGGCGCCGGTTCCGAGCCCCAGCAAGGCGAACAGCAGGAGCTGATTCACCAGCCACTCCTGGACGGGGGAGCCACGGCGGCGAACGCTACTGCGAACGCCGCCGCCGTGACCACGATTCCCCTAACTGTCAGACCCGCCCCGCCGTCGTCACGGTGCCCCGGGCACCGTGCAGCCGGAAGCCGGAACCGGCGGGCACAGCCACTGGCCGTTGGTCGCCTCAAAGAACCTGTTCTTGCCAAGGTAGGTGTAGAACAGGGCCCGGATCGAGCCGATCGAAGCGAACGGCTTGGTGCCGAACACGAGTTTCGAGTCGCCCAGGTACATCGGTCCCGTGAACGCCGCCGCCTTGGCGGCGATCGCGGCCGAGGTGATCGCCGACGGCTTGCCCAGCGCGTTCATCCACTTCGCGATCGTCAGGATCGTGCCGAAGGTGAGCGGAGAGTAGCCGCTGTTCTCGAGCGACGGATCGCTGTAGGCGGACATCGCCGCCGTATAGGCGGCCATCTGACTTCCCTTCGCGTACGGAGCCGAGGGGTTCCTGCTCGTGAACACATACGTCCACTTGGGGTAGTCGCCGAGGGCCGTCTTGACGGCGGGCTCGAGGCACTCGGGGAGTGATACGACCGGTGTGCGGATGTGCAGCGAGGAGAAAGCCTGCGCGAGCGCGATGCATTCCGAGGAGTCCGACCCGACCGCGAAGATCGCATTCGCTCCCGCCGCTCCCGACGCCTCGATCGAGGCGGTCAGGTCGGTCCCCGCGTTTGGATACAGAATGACCGTCGCGTTGACGCCGAGCGCCTTGAACAGTCCCGCGAACATTCCAAGCGCGGTCGAAACGCCTGGCAGGTCCGGCCCGAGCACCGCAACCGACTTTGCCTTCTTGATCGTCGCCAGATAGCTGACGCTGGCAAGCTGCGCCTGGATCGCACCGTCGACGTAGTAAGCGTTCGGGTCGGTGCCGGTACCGTTGGTGAAGACGCCGATGACGGGTTTCTTTCCTGCCATCGTCGAGATGAACGGCGTCTCACCCGTCAGCAGCTCGCCTTCGGCGACGACGCTCACCTGCGAGTTGTTGAGCATCGTCTGGGCGCAGCTTGCGCCCTGCGAAGCGGTGCTCGTGATCGGGCAATAGACGAGCTTGAGTGGGTGACCGCCGTCGATCCCGCCGAGGTTGTCGTTGATCAGGGCGACCGCGGCCTTGACCCCCGCCGTGTTCCCCGGGTGCCCCGTCAGCGCCGTCTCGTCGCTGACCCAGCCGACCGAAACCGGCGAGAGCTTTGGATTCGCTGCCTGGGGCTTCCCGCCCGTGTACGCGAGCGCCGCTGTCAGCGCCGAGGACGGAACCGTCTTCGTCGAGGCTGCGAACGCGGCTCCGCCTGCGCCGAGCGCGAGGCAGAACGCGATGACCCCGGCCGACGTCCTTCGGCCTCTGAGGGGATGCTGGCTTCGATCACCGCTCCGCTGAAGCTTGCCTACCGCGTGGACCGATCTCATGGACGCCCTCCAATCAGATTTAGGACGTTCGCCGGCCCGCAACGAGTGCGGCTACCACACGCCAGCGTGCGTCCTGCACGTTAGTGGGTGGTATATAGCATACTAGTGGCTGCTTCTGTGCCGGTCCTGACCAGGCGCAGGAAGCCCGATCAGGTGCCGCTGTCAGCCGCTGCGCGACGCGCGGGTTTTCACCGCTCGTCGCGTGAGTTGAATGTGCGCGCGGACAGCCTGCGCCGCACCCGAGGGATCTTTCGCGGCGATCCGATCGACGAGTGCCCGGTGCTCGGCGATGACCTCGGCGGCCCGCGAAGGCGCTCTGATGGCGTCGTGACCGGCGAGCCAGATGATGCCCCGGAGAGTGAGCAGGATCCGACGCGTGCGCTCGAGTTCCAGGAGCATCGGCATCGTGAGGTGGAACTCCTCGTCGGCGTCGAGGAACGCCGCGGGGTCGGAGATCGCGCGCTCCTGATCGTCGAGGATCCCGCGCAGCACATTGATGTCGGCCTCGGTCGCGTCCTTGGCGAGGCGGCGCGCGACGTTGGTCTCGATCAGAATCCGCAACTCGAACGCCTCACGCCGCTCCGCCTCGGAGATGGTCCGAAGCCGGAAGCCCCGCTGCGGGATGATCTCGATCAGGCCCTCGCGCTCGAGCTCGATCAGAGCCTCCCTCACCGGCGTCCGCGAGATCCCCAGCGCCTGGGCGAGTTGCACCTCGGAGTAGAACACGTCGGGCGCGATTGTGCCCGAACGGATCGACGTGCGGATTGCCGCGTAGGTTTGCCGGGCCAGAGTCTCCACCCGTGACACCGACGGGATCGGGAGCGGCCTCGAGGTGCCGCCTCTCATCGTCATGCCGGCGACGGGGGTCGAGCGCTCGCCGGTCGTGCCGGCCTCGTGGCGGTATCGCTCGCCGTCGCGGTCCCCCGCGTCAGTCGACGCCCTGCCCGCCTGCCCTCTGATCCTGATCGCGCCAGAATTCCCAGCTCGCGCATCTCGTTCTCCTCCTCGCAATAATGGCGGTAGCATGTTACATACGAAAGGAGGATCGCACGCTGTGACGACCGATCTCCAGGGCTTCTT
>JBEKSK010000052.1:0-11484 GCA_049517155.1 Solirubrobacteraceae bacterium | reverse complement strand
CCGGTTGAGCTGAGTTGCGGTCCAATCGACAACCGACTCCCCGACTCGCGCCGAATCGAACAGGTCTCCCGCGATCAGCAGCCCGTCGACGCTGATCTCGAGGGCCAGGTCGATCAGCCTCGCGAACGCTTCCTCCTCGGCTCCGAATGCCGGGGCGGCACCCCCGCTCTGCCTCGATCCGAGATGCACGTCGGCGATGTGCAGCAGCGTCAGCTCGCCGCCAGCGAGATCCGAGTAACTCAGGACTTCTCTCCGATCTCGCTCAGGAACCCGCCGAGCGCTTCGACAAAGCCTCCGGGGTTATCGCCCTGGACGTTGTGCCCCGCGCTCATGACTGTCACCCAGCGCGCCGAAGGGATGCGTTGGGTGACACTCTCGGCGTCCTCGACGCTGAACAGATCGCTGTCGGACCCGCGCACGATCAGGGTTGGGCAGGCGATGGCTGGGGACTCGGCCGCGAGCGCTTCCATCGCACGCACATGCTGGTCACCGGGCACCACACCCAGGTGTCGCCGATCGTACTTCCACGTCCATCTGCCGTTCCACAGCTGGCGCAGGTTGTGACGCAGACTCATTCGCAGCAGCTCGGGGTCGCGGCGACTGTTGAAGCTCACGGCCTGGCTCACAAAGTCCTCGATTGAATCGTGCTCGTGCTCCGCAGCGATGAATCCGCGCAGGCGGCGGAGGCCGTCGTCGCGCGGCACGGCTCCCGCTTCGATCACGACCAGGCCTGCGAGCCGGTCGCTGTGGTCAGCCGCGAAGCGCAGGGCGGTCATGCCTCCCATGGACATCCCGACGAGGATCGGCCGGTCAACGTCGAGGGCGTCCAACAGGTGACCGACATCGTCCGCGAGCGAACGCAGGTCGTAGTGCAGCCCCGGCGACCACTCGCTGTCGCCGTGTCCGCGAAGATCGAGCGCAATACAGCGGTAGTCCGGCCGCAGCGCGAGACACACCAGATCCCAGGTGTGGGCGTTCAGCGCAAACCCGTGTAAGAACACGATCGTCCGCGCGCCGGAACCACCCCAGTCGAGGTAGTGGAACCGCAGCGTCCCGAGGATCGCCTGAACATCGGTGGGGACGACGAACTCGTCAATCGCGATGCCGCTCTGCTCCGCTGCGGTCTTCAGCGAGCGGAGCCCCGCGTCCCCATGAGTCACGAACGGCGGTCGGGCCGAACCACGGATCGCGGGCGCGTCCACATGCAGCCCAGACTACAACACCGAATCCCGCCGCCGCGCGCGTCCGCTCTTGCTGTCACACTCGCCGGCGCGGATACTTTCAGGCAATCCTCCCGCTGCACCGCCGGTTGACTCCCGATCGAACAGGCTGGTAGGGTTGCCGACGCCCACGTTTCACCGTCGTAAGCAGGAGCTTGACGGCGGCTATTGTGCCGACATGCTCATCGATTGACGCCCTTCGTTGGGGCTGTCGAGCCGAGCGGCCGAGGAGGCTTACGTGAAGTTTCACTGGTTTCACCTGATGCCGTATCCCTACCTCCCGGATCGGTTCCGTGAGCGCTACAGGAGCGTCTGGGTGGATCTTCCGTCCGAGCTCTACGACCCAGTCAAGGGCCACGAGGTTTACAACACCTACCTCGACGAGCTCGAGTTCGCCGACCAGATGGGGTTCGACGGCATCTGCGTGAACGAGCACCACCAGAACGGCTACGGCCTGATGCCGTCGCCCAACCTGATGGCCGCGACGCTGGCACGCCGCACGCGGAACGCCAAGATCGTGGTGCTCGGCAACTCGGTCGCGCTCTACAACCCGCCAACGAGGGTCGCCGAGGAGATGGCGATGATCGACGTCATCTCCGGTGGCCGCCTGATCGCCGGCTTCCCGGTCGGAACGAACATGGACACGGCCTTCTGCTACGGAAATAATCCCGCGACCCTTCGCGAGAAATACCGGGAGGGAGTCGATCTCATCCTGCGTGCGTGGACGGTGCATGAGCCGTTCACGTTCAACGGGAAATACACGCAACTCCGCTACGTGAACGTGTGGCCGAGGCCCGTGCAACAGCCGCACCCCCCAATCTGGATTCCCGGTGGAGGTAGCGTCGAGACGTGGGACTATTGCATCAACAACGACTTCCTGTACGCCTATCTCTCGTACTTTGGCTACAAGCAGGCCACAAAGACGATGGAGGGGTTCTGGGGAGCGGTTGAGCGGCTCGGCGCCGAGCCGAATCCGTATCGAACAGGCTTCCTGCAGATGATCGCCGTGGCCGACACCGACGCCCACGCCGAGGAGTTGTACGGCGAGGCCGCGCTCTATTTCTACAACCGCTGCCTGAACGTCTACGAAGGCTTCCGCGACGCCCCCGGCTACACGACGCTGGCGACCATCCGCAGCGGAATCCGAGGAGCGTTCCACGAAGCCGCGAACGCCTTCGATCCGACGGAACTCACATGGAAGGACATCGTCGAGCGCGGCTACATCATTGCCGGCAGCGCCGACTCGGTCGCCGACCAGATGAACGATATGGCGGACACGCTGCGCGCTGGGCACGCTATGCTGTTGTGCCATTTCGGAAACCTCTCCAAGGAGTCCGTGCTCTACAACACTCAGCGCGTGGCCGAGGACGTTCTGCCAAAGGTTCGCCACAACTTCGCCGGATGGGAAGACCGCTGGTTCCCCACCGGCACCCTTGCGGACGCCGTCGAGCCGGCCAGTCTGCCGACTCCTGCGGGCGCCTGAGCACGATCGCGCGCGACGGCACGGCGGCCGTCCGTCGTCCAGTGTCGAACCCTTCTCACATCACACTTCAGATGCGCGAGGCGTGCGGCAGGGCGTTCGCGGGCTCCGAGTCGCCACCGATCAGCGCGGCGGACATTCGCCGCTGGGCGATCGCCGTCTATCACCCCGAGACGCCGCCGCCGCAGTTCTGGGACGAGGAGTACGCCGCCGCCAGCGTCCACGGCGGAATCGTCGCGCCGGAGGAGTTCAACCCGTTCGCGTGGACGGCGGCGCTAGATCACCGAGCCTCGCGCGAAGGTCCACGCTCGGCCTTCGTCGAGCAGGGTCTCGGGATCGCAGCGCCCGTCTGTGAGCACGATCTGTTCGGTGGTGTCGAGATCGAGTACACCGGGGAGCGCATGCGGCCCGGTGACGTGATCCAGTCGCGGTCGCTTCTCCGACGCTACTGGGAGCGCGAAGGGTCGCTCGGCCTGATGCTCTTCACCGAGACCGAGGTCCGCTGGACTCGGGCGAGCGACCTCATCAAGGTCCAGCGGAACGTCATGATCCGCTACTGAAGGAGAAGCGCGAGTCATGCATGCCAATGAACGCCGGGTGCCCGCCCTGGGAGCCCTGATCGCGCCGTTCGAGCGACGCTCGGAACCCGGAGCCTGGAACCGGTTCGCCGCCGTCAACGACGAGTTCGTGGCCATTCACATGGATGACGACGCAGGCCGGCAGGCCGGCTTTCCCTCAGCCTTCGGCATGGGCAACCTCCAATTGGCCTACCTCCATGCAGCCGTGCGGCAGTGGATGCGCGACGGCGACCAACTCACGGCCGTGACGTGCCGCTACCGTCGCCCCAGCCTCAAGAACACGCAGGTGGTCGCACGCGGCCTCGTGACGGGTGTGACGACGGCTGAGCGCGAGACGACGATCGAGCTCGAGATATGGACCGAGGATGAGATGGGAACACGGCTCAGCGATGGTGTAGCGCGGGTGAGGCGCCGCCGGTGAGTGGCAGACGAGCGTGTGTTCGCCCACTACGACACAAGCCGCCAGCTCGCTCGTTCAAAGCTAATCGCCCGCTGCCCCCACGAAGAAGATCGCGACTTTGCAGGGCTTCTCCCACGGGTTGCGCCACACGTGCCTGGTCGCGTTCTGGATGTACCAGTCGCCTTCACCGAGCTCCTTTGACTCGCCGCTGTCGAGTTCGAGCACGACTCGCCCGTCGAGAATGAGGCCGATATCGATCGTGCGCGTGCGATGCATTCCCGGTACTTCGGGATCCCACTCGGCATCGCTGATCAAGCCAACGAACTCCTCGTTGAGCTTTGACATCAGTTCCATATCCGTCGCGCCGCCCTCGCTGTCGGGCGGGATGTTCACCACGATGATGCGGTAGCCGGTGGCCGGCGGGAAGTAGCTGCGGTAGGCCGGCTTCGAACCGTCCGACGGCAACGAGGGCTGGATGTCGGATCCCCAGATGTCGTCTACGCCGGAGGGCGAGATTCCCGCCCCCAGCACCTCGGCCGGCCCGTCGCTCACGAACACCGCCTTGCCAGATTCCGCCAAACCAGTCACAACACGTCGCACAACTACCTCCCGGGTTGAGTTTTTCGGACAGCCGCGCCTAGCCACCGTGACGCGCTCCCTGCTCCGCCTCGATGCCATTCTACGTCGGAACCGGCGACACCCCCGCCGGATGATCGGTGGCGGGCGTTCATTCCTGATACGTCCATCTCCACGCGCCATCGCTCGGCTCGACCACTCCCCAGCCGGGGAATCGCCCGTGCGAGAAGACAAGCGTGGATGACGCTGCATCCTCAGCGTCGGTGAGTACGCGCCGGCGGCTGGACACAAGCACCGCTGCATCGGCGTGTGTCGGAGCCCAGTCGATGTGCTCGAACTCGCTGGGGAAGTGGAAGAGATCTCCCAGGCAGTAGACCCGTTCACCACCGTCCGTGATCCGCACGACTTGGTGTCCGGCGCTCTCCCCGGGCGCATGCAACAGCGACACCGCCGCATTTAGTTCGTAGTCAGCGCTGACCAGCGTGAGCAGACCGCTCCTCTCCACGGGCTCGAGACATCTCTGCGAGCTCTGGCTCCGGCCGCCGGCCGCCAGCGAACGCCAGTCCGCGGCAGGAAAGACATGCGATGCGTTCGCGAACATCAGGCGTGGACCGTCCGGGCCATCGCACGCGAGACCGGAGAAGTGGTCCGCGTGCCCATGTGTCACGACGACGTGGGTCACCTCGTCGGTTTCGATCTCCAGAGATCTGAGCGCGGCATCGATCGGCTGGCCGGCGACCACGTCGACCACATCTCCACGCTCGTCATGCTGCCAGGCGCCGGGATCCACTACGACGATCGCGCCAGGCGTGCGAATCACCATGCCCAGCACATCCACGACCGCCCGGCCGCGATCGTCGGTGACGACGTCCGGTGTCCGCCAGGCCTGTCCGGCCGGGAAGTCGGGCATCCAGTGGATAACCGCGGTGCGGGTCACAGCCACGTCGAGATGGGTCATGCGCCGGAGAGCAACAAGCCCCTGGGCCCCATTCGCGTCGTCTGCTGCACTCATTTTCGCATCGCTTCCTCGACGGCGATCGTCCTGACAGCTTCACGCATTTGCCGCATTCGACACTCAATCACACAATATGCCCTTTCAGGTGGCCGGCGACGCCGGTACTGCATCGGGTCGTCACGGCTTGAGTGGTAGAGTCGGGGCCTGAGGGCCGCCTCACAGTTGGCGGTGCGGGTTACGCGCAGTCGGACACCTCCGAGGCGGCTATTTCCACCCCTGGGTCACGCGTCGACAGTCGTTACAAATGGGTCGCCCTGTCGAACACGACGATGGGGGCGCTCATCGTCACGATCGACGGCACGATCGTGATCATCAGCCTGCCGGCGATCTTCCGCGGCATCGACGTCAATCCGCTCAGTCCGGGCAATACGACGTACATGTTGTGGATGATCATGGGGTTCCTGATCGTCACAGCGGTGCTGGTGGTCAGTCTCGGTCGCCTGGGCGACATCTACGGGCGCGTTCGGGTCTACAACCTCGGCTTCCTTGTTTTCACCGTCTTCTCGGTTCTTCTCAGCGTCACATGGATGCACGGCTCCAGCGGAGCCCTGTGGCTGATCGCCATGCGAATAGGCCAGGGCCTTGGCGGCGCGATGCTGATGGCGAACGGCCCGGCGATCCTGACGGACGCCTTTCCGAGCCATCAGCGTGGCCTCGCGCTCGGGATCATGAACGTGGCAGGCGTGGCCGGGTCGAGCATCGGCCTTGTGTTGGGCGGAACGCTCGCACCCGTGTCGTGGCGCCTGATCTTTCTCGTCTCGGTGCCGATCGGGGCACTGGGAACGCTGTGGTCCTACCTCAAGCTAAAGGACATCGGCGAGCACCGCGCGGCGCGGATCGACTGGCTGGGTAACGCGACATTCGCCGTCGGTCTGATCGCGATCATGGTTGCGATCACCACCGGTATCCGGCCCTACGGGCATCACGCCATGAGTTGGACCTCGCCGACGGTCATGGCCGAGTTCGCGACTGGTTTCGCACTGCTCGCGCTCTTCGGCGTGGTCGAGACCCACATCGCCGAGCCGATGCTCGACCTGCGGCTGCTTCGCATCCGGGCGTTCGCCGGCGGCAATATTGCCCAGCTCCTCACGGCGCTGGCCCGCGGCGGCCTCCAGTTCACGCTGATCATCTGGCTCCAGGGGATCTGGCTGCCGGAGCACGGCTACGCCTTCTCGCAAACTCCGCTTTGGGCCGGGATACACATGCTCCCGTTGATCGGTGGTTTGTTGCTCGCCGGACCGGTCTCGGGCATTCTCTCCGACCGCTTCGGACAGCGTTCATTTACCACGGCCGGGCCGCTCCTCTCAGCGGCAAGCTTCCTTCTGCTGATCCGGCTGCCGGTGAACTTTTCCTACCCGGTATTCGCGATTCTGCTGGCGCTCAGCGGCATCGGGGCGGGCCTGTTCGTGGCGCCCAACCGCGCGGCGGTGATGAACTGTCTGCCGCCTCGCCAGAGGGGGGTCGGCGGTGCCATGGCCACGACGTTTCAGAATTCCGGGCAGGTCCTCTCAATCGGGATCTTCTTCTCACTGCTGCTCGTCGGACTGGCGTCGCGCCTTCCGGGGTCGCTTTATCGCGGCCTGGTTGGAGGCGGTGTGACCCGTGCTGCCGCCGCCCACGCCGCGCATTTGCCCCCGGTCACCACACTGTTTGCGACCTTCCTCGGCTACAACCCTGTCCGCTCGCTCCTTGGCGCCCACGCGCTGGCGGCGCTCAGTCCTGCCCAGGCCGCGCGGCTAACCGGACGCACGTTCTTCCCGCACCTGCTGAGCGGGCCATTCGGGGCCGGTCTGACCGAGGCCTTCGGCTTCGCGGCGATCGTCTGTGTAATCGCTGCCGCAGCATCCTGGCTTCGAGGAGGCAGATATGAGTGGGCACGGACGCCGGCCGAGGCGTCGCACGGCGAGCATGGTCAGCTCGCACTCGACGCACCAAGCGAGAACGTCGCTGCCGCAGTGGCACCACTTGCCACCGACGCGTCGGCCTCCTAAAGCAAGTCCCCCACGAGTTCACCAGGTGCGGGCAAGCGTGCTACGCGACGCCTGCCACCGACACGTCGACGCACTCGGAGTCGACGTAGTCGAAGCTCGGAGCGATCTTGGCCTGACCGTTGCAGAGCGGACAGTCACCCGCCGACCCGCCGGCTCCTTCGAGCACGGCCTGCACCGACGCGGCCGCGGCGACCAGCTCGCGGACGTTGCGCGACACATCGGGCCACACGGCCCTCGGAATGCCGCTCGCCTCCGGGGACCCATCCTCGACCAGCAGTCGGTGCAAGCCGAGCAGAACTTCGACGGCATCCTTCAGATGGTTGCGCATCTTCAGGAACGCGGTCAGCGGCGAATGGAGGCGCTCAGCCCGTGTGGCGGCCAGCCGCCGGGCTCGACGCTCCTGCTCGCGCTCGGCTCGGACCTCACGAGCCCTGGCCGACGCTCTACGCCAAGCGCGACCGCTTGCTGTGTGCTCAAGAACCGCGTCGCTGACCTCGTCGTCGTTGAGCAGCGCGATCACCGTCGCAACGCGTTCGTCGAGCGAGAGGCTCTCAAGGCCGCGGCGGCGCGGAGGCCGCGAACGCGCAAGCGCCCTGACCTCCTCCTGGCGCTCGGCAGGGACGACGCGCCACATGCCGTCGCCGCATGGCTCGACCAGCCCGCGCCGGTGCAATCTCAGGCGCGCGGGCCGGACTGCTCCGCCGCGCAGATCGCTCGCGGTGCACAACTCCTCGTCGCTCATCGGCCTGGCGTGCTCCCGCATGACGCTGAGCAGAACCTGCATCGTCTGACCGAGTGGGGCGCTGGCGGCGTTGTGATCGAACCCGGGCGCATCCTCAGCTCGCGGCGTCTGAAGACTCTGTAGCGAACTGTTCATGGCTAGCTCCGGGTCGCGGCCTCGGGGGTCCGCGCAGGAGCGGGTAGTGCCGCGGCGGTCCGCTTGATGCCCCGGCCGAGCTCGGCAAAGACGCGCTGCTGGAGCTCCGGGTGGCGCCCGAGCACCATGTCCATGTGCCGACGCAGATTGTCCGCCTTGCGAACAAGCCCTTCGATTTGGCCCGACACCGAGTCTTCGATGATCAGGATGGGGTCGTTGGTGACGTAGGCCCCGACGACCGGGTCGGCTCCACGCATGACCTTCGCGCGACACAGGACAGACGTCGAACCGGCACTCGCAAGCTGACGCTGGATCCAGCCTTCGGGTCGAGGCAGCGTCAGTGCCCAGCAGTCTCGCTTCAAGCGCTCGTAGGCTGCTCGATCCTCAGCGTCAAGTTGCTCCGGGTCACCGTCGGCTCCAGGACCGCTTGGGAACACGTGCTGGTAGAGCTCACCGGGCGTGAGCGACGCCTTCGCCTTGTCGAGTTTCGACGTTGCCTCGCGTCCCTTGAACGCCCCCAGGGCAGCGTCGTTGCGGGCGCGCACGTCCCGCCGGATCCCATCCTCGGTCTCGACGACATACCCTTCGGCTGCGTAAGCGGCCGTGATACGCGACTCGACTTCTTCCTGTGATGACTGCTGTCCGAGGTCGGACATGATCCCTCCTCATCCTCGATTCCCCCTTACAAGCTGTCCTCTCAGCTTCCGGCGCGTTGAGTATAGTGGATGCGGCGGCCAATATGGTTTACAGAGCGTGACGCCGATTCTGCGAGCACCAACCGTCCCAGACCGGCTCCCGACGCACGCCGGACCGTGCAGCCATGTCCCCGCCGGCCCGAGTCCGGACCCCTCATCGAGCGGCACCTCGGCGCGAATGGCGCCGCCTCGGGTGTCGGGAAATGCCAGACGCAGCGGCGCCTCGCTCAGCGGAGTCTGCCGATGATCGAGGGTGTCCGCCTGCTGCGAACCGCGCTGGCGGTCAAGGACCTGGACCGCTCCGCGGCGTTCTACCGCCACATCGGGTTTGAGGAACGGGCTCGCACGCAGGTCGGCGATGCGGCCGTCATCGCCGTCCTGGGTCTGGCGGGCGAGCCGAACCGCCTTCAGCTGACCCAGCCACTCGGCTCGACGCCACCTCCGGCGGGCGGCTCCTACCTGGTGGTCGAGGTGCCCGACCTGGACGCGGCGCGACACGAACTCGCGCGCAGCTCGATCGAGCCGGTGCTGCTGCCGCCGCCCGACACCGAGCACGGAACGCGGACCGCAGTGTTCCGCGACCCAGACGGTCACGGCGTGGAGTTGATGCAGCGCACCCGCGCCGGCGGCCGCGTCGGCGCCGCCTAAGGCCGCTGGCGCCGGAAACGCCTCGCGTTTTCCCCTCGGCGGCGATCGGGATCCGTTGCTGCGAGGCTCTGCAGGCGCCGTATATGCTCCGCGCGTGTTCGACGAGACGAGCGAATTCGGTGCTCGCGCCGCCCTGCGACTGCGCGAGGACAGTGCAATCTGGCTGACGACCGTCGCGCCGGACGGCACCCCCCAGCCGACGCCGGTGTGGTTCCTTTACGACGGCTCGAAATCAGTACTCATCTACAGTCAGCCAAACCAGGCGAAGCTCCGCAACGTCGCTCACAACGGGCGAGCAAGCCTGAACCTCGACGGCAACAGGCACGGTGGCAACATCGTCGTATGCCACGGTGACATCGTGATCTCGGATGACCCAGCGGTCGATCAGGCGCCGGCCTATCTCGAGAAGTACCGGGAGCGAATCAGCGGGCTGGGCCAGACGCTCGAACAGTTCGCCGCCCTGTTCACCGTGTCGCTGCGGTTCACGATCACGCACGTCCGCGGGCATTGACGCAGACACAGCGCTCGCGTGCGAACCGGGCAGCTGCTAGGCTGGCCGCGTAGCCTGAATACTGGACGTACTTGGGATGAGCGCTGATTGATGCCCACGGTGAGGGAACCTCGACTGACCGCCGTACAGGACGCGATCGATTCGTTCGCGACCGGCGGGCTGGTCGTCGTCAGCGACGGCGAGGACCGCGAGAACGAGGCTGACCTCGTGATGGCAGCGCAGTTCGCGACCGCCGAATCGGTTGGCTTCATCGTGCGCCACACCGGCGGCATCGTATGCGTGCCGATGTGCGCGTCGCGTGCCGGCTCGCTCGACCTACCGGCGATGGTCGATGCGAACACCGACCTTCACAAGACCGCCTTCACGGTGTCCGTTGATCACGTGTCGGCAAGCACGGGAATCTCCGCCAAGGACCGCGCGGCGACGATCCAGGCACTCGCCGACACGCAGGTCGAGGCCGCGTCGTTCCGGCGCCCCGGGCACGTGTTCCCGCTCGTGGCCCGTGCCGGCGGCGTGCTCAAGCGCGCCGGGCATACCGAGGCCGCAGTCGATCTGGCCCGGCTGGCAGGCACGCGCGAAGTCGGCGTCATCTCTGAGCTGGTGACCGACACCGGCGAGCCGATGAGACCTGACGAGGCCAGGCGGTTCTCGATGACGCATGGGTTGCCCTACCTGACGATCGAGGACCTCCAGCGGTTTCGCCGCACGAACGAGAGCCTGATCGATCGCGGCGGAACCGCGAGTCTCCCCACGGAACGCGCCGTCTTTCAGGCGCAGGCGTACCGCTCCCGCCTTGACGGCACCGAGCATCTCGCGTTGACGCTGGGCGAAGTTGCGTGGTGCGACGACAAGCGGCCCGTGCTGGTCCGCGTGCACTCGGAGTGCTTGACGGGCGACGTTCTCGGATCGCAGCGGTGCGACTGCGGCTCGCAGCTGGCGCTATCGATGCAGCTGATCGCCGACGCCGGCCGAGGCGTGATCGTGTACCTGCGTGGGCAGGAAGGTCGCGGAATTGGGCTTTCCCACAAGCTCGAGGCGTACGCGCTGCAGGAGCTCGGTCGTGACACGGTCGACGCGAACCTCGATCTCGGCCTGCCCATCGACTCCCGCGACTACGGCATCGGCGCGCAGATTCTCGCCGACCTCGGGGTCCGGAGGATCAGGCTCCTGACCAACAATCCCGCCAAGTACACGGGCCTCGCTGGTTACGACCTGGAGATCAGCGAGCGCGTGCCCCTCCGAGCTGCGCCACTACCCTCCAACGTCAATTACATGGCGACGAAGCAGCGCCGGCTCGGTCACGACCTCGGCCTGCCGCTCGGCGGTTAGCCGGCCACCGGACGCCGTCACGATCGGACGTCCGGCGCCGGCGATCCGCCGCCTTACCAGCCGCCGTCAGTCACCCAGCCGCCATCGACGGCGACGCTCGTACCGGTCATGTAGGAGGCCGCCGGCGAACTCACGAATGCAACGACGCGGGCGATCTCCTCAGC